>DASXVI010000169.1:0-5251 GCA_036504315.1 Nitrospirota bacterium | reverse complement strand
TTCAGGTCTATCAGGTATCGGATGACCTCGAGTATGTCCTCCTTCGTAAGGACACGGTTCTCGATGTCGATATCGAGGTTCAGCTTCTTGTTCATCTTAAGCCTGCCGACAGGCGAGAGGTCGTACCGCTTGTCGTTGAAGAACAGGTTCTCGAACAGGCTTCTCGCCATGTCGAGGGTCGGCGGCTCGCCGGGGCGGAGCCTCCTGTATATCTCTATCATCGCCTCCTCGGGGGAGCCGACCTTGTCTACCGCGAGCGTGTCCTTGAGGGCCGGGATGAACCTGATGTTGTCGAGGAACAGAAGCTCGATATACTGCTCGTCCTTAATGCCGACGCCGGCCTCGATTATTTTGTTCAGCGTCGCTTCCTTCAGCTCTTCGCCGCCTTCGAGGATGACCTCGCCGGTTGCGGAATCGACGACATCCTTGAGCGCCATCCGGCCGATAAGCTCTTCGCGGCTGGCCGGCACTTCGGAAATCCCCAGAGTCTCGAGCTTCTTAAGCGATGCCTTCGTTATCTTGTTGCCCTTCTTGATCACCACTTCCTTGCCGGAAGTGACATCCTGGGCGGCCTTCATGCCCACGAGTATCTCAGGGTCGAGCTTCCTGAAGAAGCCTTCCTTTTTGACGACGATCCGCTCGACCGGGTAATAGTGGCGGAGCAGCTCTTCGCCCGAGTAACCGAGGGCCTTCAGCAGTATCGTGGCAGGTATCTTGCGCCTGCGGTCTATACGGACGTATATGAGGTCCTTGACGTCGAACTCAAAGTCGAGCCAGGAGCCCCTGTACGGTATAATCCTCGCTGAATAGAGAACCTTGCCGGAGGCGTGCGTCTTGCCCTTGTCGTGGGTGAAGAACGCACCGGGCGAACGGTGCAGCTGGCTTACGACCACGCGCTCCGTGCCGTTTATTATGAAGGTGCCGTTCTCGGTCATGAGCGGAAGCTCACCGAGGTAAATGTCGGCCCCCTCCTCCTTGGCATATTTCAAACGCCTCGCGCCGGTTTCTTCATCCTTTTCCCAGGCTGCAAGGCGGACCTTTATCTTTAGCGGCGCCGCGAAGGTGGTGCCCCTCTGGAGGCATTCCCTGACGGTATATTTGGGCTCGCCGATAGAATATTCTACAAACTCTATTGTGAAAGTCTCGTTGAAGTCCGCAATCGGGAAAATAGAGTTGAACGCGGCCTGGAGTCCGATATTCCTTCTCTCGGCAGGCGGCACGTCCTTTTGCAGGAACCGCGCATACGAGCTTTTCTGAATGTCAATTAGGTCCGGGATATCGATGATCGGTGGGATCTTAGCGAAATCCCTTCTCTCATTCTGCGTCGTAGAGATGGCCATCTACTCTCCTTAAAATCAGAAACGTTTGACGGTTACTTTTGCATCCCGTTCAAAAACGCAAAAAGGCCGCAAGCCTCCCCGCCCGAAAAAGGCGGAGAGGTTTGCAGCGCAATCGAGCTTAAACTACTTTATTTCGACCTTGGCGCCTTCGGCCTCGAGCTTCGCCTTTATGGACTCGGCCTCTTCCTTGGACACGCCGCCCTTGAGTTCCTTCGGGGCACCGTCAACCAGGTCCTTCGCTTCCTTCAGGCCCAGGCCGGTCAGCTCGCGCACGACCTTGATGACCTGGATCTTCTTGTCGCCGGTAGACGCCAGGATGACGTCGAAGGCGGTCTTCTCTTCCTCGACCGGGGCGGCGGCGGCAGCCGGGCCGGCTGCGACGGCAACCGGGGCGGCGGCGGTAACGCCATAACGCTCCTCGAACTCCTTGATGAACTCGCTCATCTGGAGTATGGTCATATTGTCGATAAACTCAAAAACCTGATCTTTCGTGGTAGCCATTGTATTGTTCTCCTGTAAATTTGGTTAAAAATTTAACTGAAATTAAGCTTCTTTCTTGTCCTTGAGAGCGGTAAGCGCGTAACCAAGCTGTGCGACAGTCGCGTTGAGCAGCCTGACCATCTGGCTGGCCGGAGCCTGGAAGCCCGCAGCCATCCGGGACAGAAGCTGTTCGCGGGACGGAAGGGACGCAATCGCCCTGAGCGCGGCCTCGTCGGCAAGCTGGCCTTCGATGACGCCGTACCTTACCTTCAGCTTGTCCTTCTTCTTGGCGTATTCGATTACGGTCTTCGCCGGTGTGACCGGGTCGCCGTAGCCGATTACCAGGCCGGTCGGGCCGCTGAGATAATCGCGGAGCTTTGCGGCTTCGGTGCCTTCCGCAGCACGGATAGCAAGGGTATTCTTTATAACCTTGTACTCAAGCTGGTTCTTGCGAAGCTCGTTGCGGAACTCGGTCATCTCGGCGACGCTCAGGCCCTTGTACTCGGTTATTATCGTGGCCTTCGCCTTGCCGAACTTGCCGTGAAGCTCCTCTATGAGGACTTGCTTTTGATCTTTTTTCAATTCAACCCCCTTTCCAAGTCGGAAGACAGGGAAAGATGAATTTAGCGTTTCTTTCTTCCTGTGTCTCGGCGGGATGGCAAGGTGCCAATTAAAGGTTGGATGCTATGGTTTCCGCACCCGCGCTTCCTGCTGTCTTCGACTCCAAGATAATTTGCCCAGGCATTATTGCCTCAGGGCATTATTTAGACGGCGTGCGTGAGCGCCTCGGCGATATCAACCTTTATGCCGGGGCCCATCGTGGTGGAGATGCCGACCTTCTTCATATATTTGCCTTTGCTGGCGGCAGGCTTCGCCTTCTGGAGCGCCTCGAGGACTGCCGCGGCGTTCTCGGTCAGCTTGGCGGCGTCGAACGAGGCCTTGCCTACGCCGACATGGATGATGCCGTTCTTCTCGGTGCGGTATTCAACCTTACCGGCCTTGATCTCCTTGACGGCCTTGCCCACATCGAATGTGACCGTGCCGACCTTCGGGTTCGGCATGAGGCCGCGAGGACCAAGCACCTTACCCAGTTTGCCGACGGAGCCCATCATGTCCGGGGTGGCTACCACCCTGTCGAACTCCATCCAGCCGCCCTGGACCTTGGCGACGAGGTCGTCGGAACCCGCGAAATCAGCGCCGGCTTCCGTCGCCTCCCTCTCTTTTTCGCCCTTGGCGAATACGACGACGCGGACGGTCTTGCCTGTGCCGTGCGGAAGCGCGACGGAGCCCCTGACCATCTGGTCGGAACGCTTCGGGTCTACGCCCAGCATAACGACAAGGTCGACCGACTCGTCGAATTTCGTGTATGATGCCTCTTTTGCGAGGGCCATTGCCTCAGGAAGGGAATACAGCTTGGATTTGTCTACCTTGGCCACGGAGGCCTTGAACTTCTTGTCCTTCATCTTGTCTCCTCTCGACGGGCCGCAAGGCCCAATCTCCCGCCAGTTCTGGTATGGTAACGGGCCCGGTCGGCGGTTGTCCCCGGGTCGCCGTTCAAACACAAAAGGCACCACCGGCCTTTATGGCCGATGACGCCCGATTTTGTGTATATTACTACTCGCTGACTTCTACGCCCATGCTGCGGGCGGTGCCCTCGATGATCTTTATCGCGGCGTTGATGTCAACTGCGTTTAGGTCCGGGAGCTTCGCCGTGGCGATATCCTTGACCTGGGCGGCGGTTATCTTGCCGACCTTTTCCTTGTTCGGCTTGCCGGAGCCCTTGGCAAGGCCCGCTGCCTTCTTGATAAGCTCGGAGGCCGGCGGGGTCTTCAGGACGAAGGTGAAGGTCCTGTCGCTGTATATCGTGATGATGACCGGGATTATCTCGCCCATCTTGTCCTGGGTAGCCGCGTTGTATTCCTTGCAGAAACCCATGATGTTGACGCCGTGCTGGCCGAGGGCCGGGCCTATCGGGGGGGCCGGGTTCGCCTTGCCCGCCGTTATCTGGAGCTTAACATAACCCGTAATTTCCTTCTTTGGCATTTTATTACTCCTTAGGACCTTATTGCCGGAAACCCATTATTGCCACCTCGGTATCCGGCAGAAGCGTACGCCCCCAGGGCGCGCCGGACACAAAGGAATTTTATTATATCTAGGCCTTCTCTACCTGCAGGAAGTCCAGTTCGACCGGAGTGGCCCTGCCGAATATCGAGACCATGACGCGGAGCTTTCCGTGTTCGAGGTTCACATCCTCGACCGAGCCGGTGAAGCTTGCGAACGGACCGTCCACGATGCGGACGGAGTCGCCCTTGCTGAAGGCCGCCTCGCGTTTCATCGGGGTCGTGCCTTCGAACATCTGCATGCGGATGAGGTTTACCTCTTCGTCGCTTATCGGGGAGGGCTTCTGCTTGTCGCCTACGAAGCCGGTCACCTTCGGCGTATCCTTAACAAGGTGCCAGGTCGAGTCGTCGAGGTCCATCTCCACGAGGATGTAGCCCGGGAAGAACTTACGCGTGGATGTGCGCTTCTTTCCGTTGCGAAGCTCGACGACGTCCTCGGTCGGGACAAGTATCTGGGTGACCTTGTCCTGCAGCCCGAGGGTCCTGGAGCGCTCCTCAATGCTTGACTTTACCTTGCCTTCGAAACCTGAATAGGTATGTATGACATACCATTCCTTAGCCATCTGTTCTCCAAGTCGTACGGGAAAAAGGGTCGGGTTTTAAGCCCGTTATCCGATGATGTAGGCCATGAGCTTGGACAGCCCGAGGTCCACAAGCCCGAGAAAAACAGAGACAAATACAACCGAGAGTATCACTACCCAGGTCGCGCCTATGGTTTCGCGGCGCGTCGGGAAGATGACCTTGCCCAGCTCTGTCTTCGATTCCTTTACAAACTCAATCGCCTGATTAAACATTTAAGGAATTCTCCCGGAGGATGCGAGTCCCGGAGGCTCCGCACACCCACATCGCCAATGCCCCTATTGCGGGGCGGTAAGGAAAACTGGCAGGCCAGGGGAGATTCGAACTCCCAACACCCGGATTTGGAGTCCGGTGCTCTAACCGTTAGAGCTACTGGCCTGCAACACGATTAAGCCTGTTAGGCCTTGGTCTCCTTGTGGACCGTGTGCAGCCTGCAGAACTTGCAATATTTTTTCAGCTCCAGCTTCTCGGTCGTGTTCTTCTTGTTTTTCATCGTCGAGTAGTTGCGCTGCTTGCAGCCCTGGCATGTAAGAAGGATGATGTCCCGCATTTTGTTTCAAACTCCAAAAGGGAAAATAAATTAGAACAAACGGCGCCGGGAAAAGGCTTTCGCCTCTCCCGGCCCGGGATTACTCTATTATGTCGGTTACGACGCCGGCGCCGACGGTACGGCCGCCTTCGCGGATCGCGAAGCGCAGTTCCTTCTCGCAGGCTATCGGCCCGATAAGCTCG
>DASXVI010000168.1:0-5672 GCA_036504315.1 Nitrospirota bacterium | reverse complement strand
CTATTCCTCGTCCAGACCCGCGTCCAAATCCTCTTCTTCATCGACGATGCCCTCTTCGATGTCGATGTCGTCAAGCTCTTCGCGGACGGCTATTGTCGTCGTATCGGCCTTGTAGGCCTCCTTGATGTCGTCCATCTTTTCGAGCGAAGCGGCGGCGGCCTCTTCCATGCTCTCGCGCGCCATCTTCTCGCGCCTTATCCGGTACTCGTAATCGCGGGCCTTGCGGGCCTCTTCACCGGTAAGGTACTTGAGCTTGCACTCGATGGCCTCGTCAAGCGCCTTCGTGATGTTCTTGACATATTTGCTCTTTACGAGGACCGGCGAGCCTTCGGAAAGCTGCCTCGCCCTCTGGGCGGTAATCAGCACCAGCCGGAAGCGGCTGTCTACCGTTTCTGCATTGTATTCAATCGGGAGCCTGATAATATCCAATTTTATCCTCCGTTTATATACCGAAATTTTCCCTGATCCACCGGGAATCTATGTTGGCTATCCTGTTTCGTTCCGCTACAAGCACAGACATCAGCGTATCGAGTGCCGTCTTCAGGTTTTCGTTCACAACTATATAATCATACTCTTCGAAGCTTTTTATCTCATCGACCGCCCTCTTGAGCCTGCGGGCGATTTCGGCCTCGTCGTCGGAGTCCCGTCCGCGAAGCCTCCTCTCCAGCTCCTGCATCGATGGAGGCAGGATGAAGATGAACACGCCGGGTATGCCCGACTGCCTTATCTGGCGCGCGCCCTGGGTGTCTATGTCGAGTATCACATCGCGGCCAAGGCCGAACAGCCTTTCGAGTTCCTTTTTCGAGGTGCCGTAGTAATTCCCGTGGACATTCGCCCATTCGACAAACCCGCGCGCACCGGCAATGCTCATGAACTCGTCTTCCGAGACGAAGTAGTAATGTTCGCCCTCCGCCTCGCCCGGCCTCGGTTTGCGGGTCGTATGCGAAATGGAATGCGAAAGCGCGGGCATAACCCCCGCAAGCTCCTTGCAGAGCGTAGTCTTCCCGGCGCCTGAGGGGGCCGAGACTATATAGAGCATGCCTTCTTTTTTGTAATGGAGCATTTTCCCGCTGACTTAGGGTTAGTTACTCTATATTCTGGGCCTGCTCGCGTATCTTTTCAAGCTCGCCTTTTATGTCTACCACCATATAGCATATCTCTTTGTCGGAAGCCTTGCTGCCTATGGTGTTGGTCTCGCGGTTCAGTTCCTGGAGCATGAAGTCGAGCTTCCGGCCGATAGGGCCGCCTTCGGCGAGCATCCCGGACAGCTGGACCAGGTGGCTTCTGGCGCGGATAATTTCTTCGGTTATATCGCTCCTGTCGGCGAACATCGCCACTTCCTGCGCGAGCCTTTCCTGATTTATGTCGATGCCTTCGGCAAGCTTTTCTATGCGGTCCCTGAGTTTCACGGCGTAGTCGGATACGACCTGTGGGGCCCGGCCCTCTATCTGGTCCACCCTCAGGGCTATCAGGCCTGCCCTGTCGGATATATCCTTTGCGAGGGCCGCTCCCTCCACCGCGCGCATCTCGTCGAGCGCTGTCATGCTGGCGGTAAGCGGGGCCTCTATCGCGGCCCAGATTGTATCCGCGTCCTCGGACTCGTCCACCTCCGTCACTATCTCCCGGTAGGATGCGAGCATTTCCATGCCGACCTCGCCGGGGAGGTCATAGGTATTCTTCAGTTCGGTCAGAAGTCCGATATACTGGCGGGCAGCATCGTGGTCGAGCCTCAGGGCCTTCGGGGCCTCTTCCCTGCCGCCGCGTGTTACAAAAACCTCTATCCTGCCGCGCGAAAACTTGTCGCCGACCGCCTTCTTTATGCGGTTCTCTATCGCCATCAGGGAGCGCGGGAACTTCATCGACAGGTCAAGGAACTTGTGGTTTACCGACCGCATCTCTACGACATAGCCGTTCCCCTCGCCCTTACCGTATCCTGTCATGCTCCTGACCAAACGCGCCTCCTTTTAGTAACAGTTTCCTGAAACAAAGTATAATAGAGATATTTTTATCTTTTGTCAATGAATGGTTTATGCTATTAGTTATACATGACTAACTGGCGGCTAATAGATTCCGGCCCTTGCGACGCCCGATGGAACATGGCGCTCGACGAGGCCCTGCTCGTTTCGGCCTCCGAGGGCAACTGCCCTGCGACGCTCCGCTTTTTCACCTGGGACACGCCTTCGCTCACGATAGGCTCGTTCCAGAAATCCGAAGACTTAAACCTTGCCGCCGCAAAAGCCAAAAACATCCCGATTGTCCGCCGTCCGACCGGAGGCCGGGCCGTCCTGCACGACGCGGAGCTTACATATTCCGTCATCTGCCCCATCCCGAGCGGACACTTCCCGGACGACCTGCACGGCACATACAAAAAAATCGGCGAATGCTTCCTCGATGGACTGCGCCAATTAGGCGTAAATGCGGAGCTTTTGCCTGTTGACCGTGACCTGGAACGCCGCCGGATGGCCTCCGCCACAGCCGCGAAGAACGCGCTCTGTTTTTCGTCTCCATCGTGGTTCGAGGTCCTCTTGGGCGGCAAAAAGCTGATTGGCAGCGCCCAGCGTAGGCTTCGGACCGGTTTCCTCCAGCAAGGCTCCCTCCTGCTCAAACTGGACATAGATGGTACAATTGAGGTTCAGGCTTTCCCCGACGAGTCAACCCGTGACTGCGCCGCAGAGCTTCTTGCGTCCAAGATGACCGCTCTGTCCTCTGCCGGCCGGGATATCTGTATCGAGGAGCTAAAGGCCGCCCTCGCGGCAGGGTTTGCCAAAGTCCTCGGCACGGAGTTGATACCCGGCGAGCCTACGCCGGAAGAGGTTGCTCTTGCCGGGAAACTGCTTACTGAGAAATACGGCCGGGAGGACTGGAATTTACGGCGGGAAACTTCGATAGAGACGATTATTTAGTCGTTCCTTCAATAAGGGAGGCACAAATGCTCAAGGAATTCAAAGAATTCGCGATGAAGGGCAACATGGTGGACATGGCCGTCGGTATTATGATTGGCGCGGCCTTCGGCACCATAATCACCTCGCTGGTCGCCGATATCCTGACCCCAATAATCGGCGTGGTGTTTGGGAATGTGGACTTCTCGAACATTTTCGTCGTCTTGAAGGAAGGCCTGAAAGAGGCAGGCCCTTATGCTACTTTGGCAGAGGCCAAGAAGGCCGGTGCCGTTACGATGAATATTGGCCTGTTCTTAAACGCCCTGATTAACTTCTGTATAATTGCGTTCGCCCTCTTTATGGTTGTGCGCAATATCAACCGCATGAGAAAAAAGGAAGCGGCCAAGCCCGCCGACCCGACCACAAAGGAATGCCCGCATTGCTTGATGAGCATACCCCTCAAGGCTACCAAGTGCGGCCACTGCACGAGCGGGGTGTAATTAGATAATTCAGATGGGAGGCACGCACCAAGCTGCCTCCTGCCTGTCATTCTGAGCGCAGCGAAGAATCGGTTTTAAGATTTAAATGCGGATTCTTCACTTCGTTCAGAATGACAACCGAAAGACTTGGGGAAATATTCAAAAACAAAAGGCCAGCAGAAATGCTGGCCTTTTTCATATCGTAGGGGCCGACCCATGTGTCGGCCTTTAAATTATCCGTCACCCCCGTGAAGACGGGGGCCCAGCGGCTCTGGATTCCCGCCTGCGCGGGAATGACAGGCAGAGCGGAACCGAGAGTTAATCATTAGACTACCCTGTTCTTAGTTCTTGCTGCTCTTTAATAACGGTCTTGTGGCAAGGAAACTTTCAAAAATGTATTGGGCATAATATTCTTTTTCTAATTTAAATCTTCTAAAAAAGACCCAAGCAATAGCCAATTGCCCAATAGCCCACCAAAAATAGAGCCAACCTACAACATATTCTTTATAATGTAAAACATAAATTAGCCAAAAGAATAAACAAACAAAAAAATTAAAAAAGAATATCGTAGCCAAGCTGCGAGTTTTTACCTTAATCGCGTTCTGCTTCTTTTCATAGAAAGCGATGTTAGGAAATCGTTCCCTCATGTTAAATTGCATCATATTGAAATATTCGTCCCCAGAATAGCTTCCCCTGTCAATTTTACACCACTTTCCTGAATAGCATATCTTCTTAGCTTTGTTAAATCTTGTATTATTTCACATTCGACCTTCGATGCTTGCTTGCCCGTACAGGCAAACATTATGCAATCCCCATTTACTTGTTTGTAGTAGTTCGCAAAGCTCCTTCTAATTGAATTTTGAAACTCTTCCGAGTATTTGTTTTTGCCGTCCTTTACATATGTCAGCAGGTCCTTTTTGGGGTTTCCACTTCTAAGACACGCAGGAAACCAGAACTTTTCATCGGTATGATGAAAATACATTGAAATTGTTTCAAAGAACCGCCCTATTACATATATTACAATAAGGGCAAGAGGAATACCTTCAGCCTTAAATGAAGCAAAACTTAATGGGTCGCCTGTAAAGATAATGGAATTAATATAAGCCAGAACACCAACAATTGTCCCAGGTACTAAATATGCTATAATATCATGGAAAAAATCAGGAATAATGCCTGCCGCTTTTCCTGCGTAAGAATCCTCATTCTCTGAAGCCATTTTTTGTCCCCTTTTATATGAGATTATTCGGGTTGATCTCTTTGGCCGAACCCCAATCCTGGCTCGAACCAGCCCCTCGCTGCAGCGAATTAATTTCAGTTACTATATCAGATTCACTCGTTATTATGTCAAACAAAAAAGGCCGGCATTTCTGCCGGCCTTTGAATTTCTATTTTCGACCGATTTACACTTCCGCGAAGGCCTCAACGCTGACTTCATCGAAGACGACCGAGCCGTCGACGAGCTTGGCCCTGACCTTGCCGCCCTCCTTGAACCGCCCCTTGAGAAGCTCCTCGGAGAACGGGTCCTCTATCATCCTCTGGATGGCGCGCCTCAGCGGCCTTGCGCCGTAGGAAGTCTGGAGGTTGTTCTTTATAATCCACTCCTTGACCTCCGCGTCAACCTCTATGCGGATGTTCTGCTCGAGCAGCAGCGAGTTCATCTCGTCCACGAGTATGTCCACGACCTTCAGGAGCTGGTCGCGGTCGAGCGAGTGGAAGACGATTACCTCGTCGAGCCTGTTTAAGAACTCCGGGTTGAAGGCATGCTTAACCTCGCCCATGACCTTGTTCTTTACGCCCTTTGCGTCCTCGCCCACCTCTTCGGACTGGAAGCCGAGGTTGACATTCTTGTCTATCAGCCTCGCACCGAGGTTCGAGGTCATAATAAGCAGGGTGTTCTTGAAGTCCACCTTGCGTCCGTAGCTGTCGGTCAGCACGCCGTCGTCCAACACCTGGAGCAGTATGTTGAACAGGTCGGGGTGCGCCTTCTCGATTTCGTCGAACAACACCACCGAGTACGGCCTTCTGCGGACCTTCTCGGTCAACTGGCCGCCCTCTTCATACCCGACATATCCCGGAGGCGCTCCGGTCAGCCTCGACACAGTGAACTTCTCCATGAACTCCGACATATCGACGCGTATCAACGCCTCGTCGGAATCGAACAGAAATTCGGCGAGTACCTTCGCAAGCTCCGTCTTGCCCACGCCCGTCGGGCCCAGGAAAACAAATGAGCCGATAGGCTTCTTGCGCGACTTCATGCCTGCGCGTGAACGCCTGATGGCGCGGGAGACGGCCTTGATGGCCTCGTCCTGCCCTA
>DASXVI010000167.1:0-5324 GCA_036504315.1 Nitrospirota bacterium | reverse complement strand
TATGCCCCTGAAAGGCTCAATGCGCCCCATGCTGCCTTCATCGTATTCGGAGTCAACCAAAGAAGAATACATACTCAGGAGGTCGGAAGCCGGAAGCGGGTCCGAATACCTGAAACCGCATTGCCCGCACTCGACAATCCTTGAAGTAAAGCCATACCGAGAATCAGATATTCTGAAATCTTCTGGAGTGACCTCGCCGCTTATACTGGATGGCAGGACTTCGCGGGATTCGGCCGAACCACACAACCAGCAATTACTCATCTTAGCCCTCTGTCAATTCTCTTTCCAGCGATGTAATATCTCTGGTAATCATGAATATATCACCTTTCGGCTTCCAAAATGGCCGCATCGTTGACCAGGTCACAAGCGCCCCTTTCATGCCCGCTCCAGCGGCACCCGCTATGTCAACGTCCACCCGGTCCCCCACATACAAGACCTCCGACGGGGCGAGCCCCATTTTATCGGCTGAATAAATAAATCCGCGAGGGTTAGGCTTAAGGGCGTCTATCTCGGGCATGGTGCTGTCTGCCACCACATCAAAAAGCGTGTATTCCAGTCCAAGGGCCGCGAGCTTATCCTCCGCGGGATAATCGGAGAAAACCCCGATTTTGAAATTTCTTTTCTTTAGCCGCTCAATAGCTTCTCTTGTCCGTGCATTTGAAATAGACTTCAGTGCGGAAAGAGGCTTCTCATACATAAATAATTCAACTATTTCCTTCACGCGCCCGGGCATGATGCCTAGTTCTTCCGCCACGACGGAATACTGGAGCCCTCTGATACCGGAACCCGCAGGAATTGCTCTAAGGTTTTCCCTGTTCTTCCTGAAGGCACGCAGAACCTTGACTACTTCCCATTGACACAACCATGGGCGAGTTAAGGCGACCTCCTTTAGTATCCTGGTCAACATGATCGCCTGCACTCGGGGCTGGAAGTAAAGGGTGCCATCCAGATCAAATAGTATGCCCCGTAAGTTTGTTCTTGCGCTACCTATATGCATAATAAGCACTCTATATTAGATGGAAATCTAAGCTGGTTTAAAGATAATAGAGCCGATAAATCATTAAGCTCAAAACCGTGATCCAAATCGAGGTCGCTAACTGCCCTGTGCGGGCTATCCATGATTCGAGGCCTAAACCAAGGAAGCAGATGATCGGGACAACGCAGGGAAGAATATAATGCGCTTTCAATATTGAATAAAACGGGTATTGGTAACTCCCGAGCGTAACGCCTACGATAAACAGCCAGAAGGTTGCCACAGACACAATGAGGAAAGCGGAATTCTTGTCTGCCTGCTCTACAGCCGAGTTCAGCGACTTTGCAATGCCCAAAATAATTAGCAAGGTTGGCAAAAGCGCCATCGCGAGCAATGAAAAAAGCTCGTTCTTGAGTATATTGCTGTAATTGAGAAAAAGATGCTGACCGTCGAACCAGAAGGTCATGTACATACTCGACAAGAAAGAATCAAATTCTCTGCTATTTAAAGCCAGTGCAAATATATTTGTGTAAAAACCCCAATCCCTGTACCCAGGCGTTTGCCTGAAGAAAAAAAAGTCGTGCGTGCCGTTGATGGGGAACAACTTGTTGAACAGAAGGATATTTCTGATATAAAAAACCCCGGCGATGGCAAGGACTACCGATAAAAAGACAATCAAATCTCTTAGAACTTTCTTTCTGTCAAGGACTCGCCGGTAATAAACATATACAAAACCGAAACAGATTCCTAGGAATGGGAACAGCGCTGTATACCGGACGAGTAAACCTATACCGGAAAAGACCGCCATGGCGATAAGGACGTTTTTCTCCGGTTTAGAAAGGTAAATCAGCCATAAGTAAATAGTTATACCAAGGAAAAGAGCTGCGAGATTATCTCCGGATATGCTGGGAGCCTTATATAACTGCATCGGCAGGAATGCGGCAACACCCAAAGCCAGGACAATCGCCAACTTGTCGCGTATCAACTTTTTCAATGTCAAGAACACGAATAATACAGTTAAGAAAGCTGATACGGAATTGATAAACTGGGCATACCGCTCCACGCTCGAAAAGCAGTGGGTTTGCCCGAATATGCGATAAAATATCGCGGAAAGAAAATAAAAAACAGGTGGGTTATACATCTGGAAACCCTCGTTCGTGGTGGGTACCCGCCAAGAGGTTAGAAAATGATTAAGATATTGAATATGGTGTTCGTAATCACCCGTCCTTAGAGCGTCGTACTTCTGAAAATTATTATAAAGGATGACGGCCAGGGCGGCAAAAATAACCGCTACCGAAGAGACATAAAGTATTTTCTTTGCCTTGCCTCGAAAGTCCGACGGCAGGGTGTCCGTGACTAGCTTTTCGGGAAACTTTGATATATTTGGAAACAAATACATAGTCAACATAAAGTATGCGGCTGCGACGAAAAAATATATGTGCTTGCTCTCTATATCGCCTTGCCGGACCTTATTATATAAGGTGGTTAACGTGGGAACCTCTGGCTTGTTGGAAACGCCTGCGAACCCTAAGGGAAGGAAGGACTTATCCGAAATTACCGTCCAATGGCTGCCGCTATTTAAGGATACCCTGCCGCCGTTTTTCATCTCTACCTCCCCAACCGCTTTCAGAGCGGTGATAGAGTAGGGACTTCTCACATGGACAGATATTGAGTTCGTGCCTTCCGCTAAATAAGGCTTTATTTCATAGTCAGTGGAGCGCTTCCAATTACGCCGACCGGTCTCATCCTCGCTGGAGACCGTCATTCCGTTAATGCTCAGCCTGTAAGAGCTCACGGCGGTTACGCTTAGGTTTCCTTTGACAGGCGGAGATTCCAGGACAAAGGTAAGAAAGTAAGTTGCAGGGAAGTCCGTTGGAAAGCCGTTAATTACCGGCCTGTCCTCGGGGTTCAGCATCCAGGGCGCGCCTCCAGCCCGAAGATATATAACATCTTTATTAAAGAAGGAAAAATATCCTATTAATAATATGTATGGGAGGACGAATACGACCAGAATGAGGAATAAAGGTTTAAATTTATACATTCATGACGCTTTGTATATTAGCAGGTTAAGTGATTTAGAAAATTACTATATCACCGAAGTATTTTAATTACAATTTATTTTTTTGGCTTACGCGCCCCGCCACTCCGCTTCCCCCCCCCAAGCGGCTCTTTTATCCTCGCCTCACCTCCCCGGCCCTCCGTAGGTCTTTTTTACCCTCCAGTCCTGAAACCCGGGTACAGCGACATGCCGCCATCGACAAAAATCGATGTCCCCGTAATGTAGTCGGCATCGTCCGAAGCGAGCCAGGCTGCTACCTTGCCGATGTCGGAGGCCTCCCCCACCCTGCCGTAGGGGATAAGGTCGAGCAACCTGGCCTCCGCCTCTTCTGTTGACCAGGCCGTGTAATTTATCGGTGTCTTGATTGCCCCGGGACAGATGCTCACGACGCGTATATGCCGGGACGCGAGCTCCTGCGCCATAGATTTCATGAGCATCATCACTCCGCCCTTGGATGCGGCGTAATTTGCATGGCAGGCCCAGGGGATAGCCTCATGGACCGAGGACATGCAGATTATCTTTCCGGCTGCGCACGAAATCTCCGGCACCATTCCTCGCCTCAGGAACTCGCGCACGGCCTCGCGGGCGCACAGAAACTGGCCGGTAAGGTTTACCGCAATCACCCGGTTCCACTGCTCCAGCGTCATATCGGCCAGACAGGCGTCGCTCTGCATGCCCGCATTGCTTACAAGTATGTCTATGGTTCCATAGACACCGAACATCTCCCGGAACATGGCCTGCACCTGTGACTCGTCGCTGACATCGGCCTTTATGGCAACGGCTTCGCCGCCGGCGGACAGTATCTCATCGACTACCTTCACCGCCTTGTCAGGGCTTGTTGAGTAGTTAACCGCGACGGATGCCCCTGCGGCCGCGAGAGACTTGGCGACGGCCTCGCCTATGCCTGAGCTGGCTCCTGTAACGAGGGCTTTCTGTCCGAGTAAACGCCGGGTTTCCATCTCGTCCTCCTAACTTTTCGCCTGCGGGAGTTTTCTATGCCGCCTTCTTCTTTTTTCCAGTGGCCGGGAAGGGCTCTTTATAAATCTCGCCAACACGGCCTTCGATGCGTTCCAGTTTTGCAGGCTCATAATGGCCGAAGGGATGGCCGCCGAAGCCGTGCCGCATCGTCTCGATTGCACCGGCCCAGCTCTTCTTCTCGTCGCGCGACGCAAAGAGCTGCATCACCGACTGCGCTATCACCGGTATCGGAATCTCCATCCTTAGCGCATCCGCGACGAGCCAGTTGACCTCTCCGGTGTCTTCGATATATGTCGGGATGTTGCCTAATCCGTTATTGTCTCTGTATTCCTTCTCCATGAGGTCGATGAGCCATGAACGGATGACGGAGCCGTTGCGCCAGCATTTCAATACTCCCTGAACATCGATTTGGTCTTTGTAGTATTCGAGGAACTCCATCCCCTCGCCGATGGCCTGGAGCATCCCGAATTCAATACCGTTATGCACGAGCTTTACATAATGCCCCATACCGGCCGGGCCTGCGTATACGAACCCTCCGGGGACGGCAAGGCGTGTTGCCAACTCTTCCACAACCTTCACGGCATCGTCGCTCCCGCCTGCCATGAAACACGCCCCGTGCCGCGCTCCATCTATGCCGCCGCTGGTGCCGAGGTCTACAAACCGGATGCCCCTGGCGGCCATCCTGCCGTGCCTCCGTATGGAGTCGCCCCAGTAGGAATTGCCGCCGTCCGCTATAATATCGCCTTCTTCAAGCTCTGCCGCAAGCGCGTCTATCGCCTCGTCTACCGCAGGACCGGCAGGAATGTATAGTAATATGACGCGGGGGGCTCTCAGCTTCTCTTTGAAACCTTCGATGGCAGTTACCTCTTCGAGGCCCGCGGCGAGCAGTTCGGCGCTCGCGCCATTACTCGTGTACCCGACCACGCGCAGTCCCTTTTCAATTGCCTGGAGCGAAAGGTTGCCGCCCATCCTCCCCAGCCATATAACACCCAATTCAAGGTTATTCATGCCGGCCCTCCGATTTGTCATTTATTTCAGTCTAAAGTAGGCCGGTTGTTATGTCAAAATTCATGGTCATAGACCGAACACCCGTCATTTAGTATAATTTGACTGGAAGCTGCCTTTAAAGTAAGGAGCTGATATGAATAAACTGCTGCACATAATTGCGGCGCCGCGAGAAGAAGAGTCCCGCACGCTGAGAATCTCGCGGAGCTTCCTGGACGCATTCACGCCTGTTCATCCAGACTGGGTGGTCGAGGAGTTGGACCTCTTCAACGAAGAGCTCCCCGGCCTTGCTATGAAGCGCGCGGACGG
>DASXVI010000166.1:0-2799 GCA_036504315.1 Nitrospirota bacterium | reverse complement strand
GCCGCATTATATATCTCTTTGTAAATAAAATTTAAAGTGAAGGGGTATTCTACTATAAAGAATGCCCTTTTATTTTTTGTCAAAAGAATGCCCTCTATTTATTGGGAGGCTCGTTGATGGCAGGAACAAACGGGAGCATGGCCTCAGCGGAAATTTATGTGGAGGGAAGGGTCCAGGGCGTGGGCTACCGCTTCTTTACGGAGCGCAAGGCTGGCGAAATGGGCGTCAAAGGCTGGTCCATGAACCTCCCAGACGGCCGCGTAATGCTCGAAGTCGAGGGCGACAAGGGTGTCCTGGAGCAGTTCATAGACGAACTGAAGGCAGGCCCAAGCATGTCGAATGTCAAGAAGGTCAAGGTCTCCTGGATGCCATACCAGGGGAAATTCAAATATTTCACAATTAAGGTCTGATGGTGGTGACTATGCCTCGCAAAAAAAAGACCGACACGGAAGAAACATTGAACCCGGAAGCCTTCGAAACCGAGAAAGAAGAAAAGGCCGAAGGCGAAGAAGAGGGTATTGTTTATTTTGACGACGAAGAGGAAGTCGATGAAGAGGCCTATGAAAAAGGCTTCGAGCCGGAAGAGGACCTAATCGACGAAGTAGACGAGGAGTCCGAGAAAGAGCGGTATCCTGCCTCCGACGAAAGTCAGGACGCAATAAAGATGTACCTGAAGGAGATACGCGTAGCGAACCTGCTCAACTTCGAGGAAGAGCAGGCGCTGGCGCACAAGGTGGAGCAGGGCGACCAGGAAGCTCGCGCGCATATGATAGAGGCGAACCTTCGCCTTGTCGTCAACATCGGCAAGCGTTATATCAACCGGGGCCTGCCTTTTTCGGATATCATCGAGGAAGGCAATATCGGCCTCATCAAGGCCGTAGAGAAATTCAAGCCGGAAAAAGGCTTCCGTTTCTCGACCTACGCATCCTGGTGGATAAAACAGTCCATCGAGCGCGCGCTCGTCAACCAGACCCGCACCATCCGCCTGCCGGTACATATCGCGGAAGTCATAAACACCTTCGTGAAGGTAGTCCGGCGGCTTATACAGAACCTGAAGCGCGAACCGACCGTGGACGAGATTGCCGCTGAAATGAACTACTCCACCGACCAGGTGAAGGACATCATGCAGCTCATCCGCAAGACGCACTCTCTCGATACGCCCATCGGCAACAAGGAAGAAGGCTCGCTTAAGGACCTGATAGAGGACGAGGCCTCGCTCTCACCCGCGAAGGTTACCGAGGGCATTATCCGGCACGAGCAGATAATCCAGTGGCTCGAATACCTGACTGACAACGAGAAGAAGGTCATCAGCCTCCGCTTCGGTCTGGAGGACGGCGAGGCCCAGACGCTCGAAGTAATCGGCAAGGAGTTCGGGCTTACCCGCGAGCGCGTCAGGCAGATTGAGGCTTCGGCGCTGAACAAGCTCCGCTTCATAACCAAGCGCAAGGCGATAGATTTGGAAAGCATACTTTAGTATAAAAATTTCAGCTTTAAGGAGGCGGCTATGCTCGATTTGAGGTCAAAGGTCAGGGATATACCGGATTTTCCGAAGAAGGGGATACTTTTTCGCGACATCACCACGCTCCTGAAGGACGGCGACGCCTTCAACAAGGTCATAGACAAGATAACCGTATTCTATGACGACGAAGAGGTGGAAAAGGTAGTCGGTATCGAGTCCAGAGGCTTTATATTCGGCGCTCCAGTGGCCTATGCCCTGGGCGCGGGCTTCGTCCCCATCAGGAAGCCGGGCAAGCTGCCGTCTGATATTTTCGAGGCCAAGTACGAGCTTGAGTACGGCACGGATACCCTGGCGGTACATCAGGACGCGATAACCCCGGGACAGAGGGTGCTGGTGATTGACGACCTGCTGGCGACCGGCGGCACGATGGCCGCGACGCTCGACCTGCTGAAGCAGCTCGGGGCGGTTGTTGTCGGCGTCGTGTTCTTAATCGAGCTTGTAGACCTGAAGGGCCGCGAGAAGCTGAACGGCTACAATGTCATCTCGCTGATAAGCTATTAGTTTTGGCGTTTTCGGCAATTTTTGGTTGACTGCCGAGCCGAATTGGTTTATATTCCATAGCTCCTGAGCACCAAGCGCAGGAGTAATGCCCCCATAGCTCAGCTGGACAGAGCACAGGTTTCCTAAACCTGGTGTCGCATGTTCGAGTCATGCTGGGGGCACCATAAATCAAGGGGTTACGGCGATTGCCGCAACCCCTTCTTGTTGTCTGTTACTTACAATTACTTACATGACAACTTGAGTATTATTTTATCGCTATAACCCGTGCATAACCGCTTGTAAGAAAGGTGTATGACGACCGGCGAATATTGTTCAAATATGTAGCTCCTGTCTTTAAGGTCAGCTCTGTCGTGGTCATCAGCACGACCGCCATGCCGCTGTCATAGAGCGTGTTGCTGTAGACATCGCCATTATAGGCCTGTTCGGCGTTAACTCCTGTCGCGGAATTAGAGAGATAGACCATTATTATTCGCGGGATTGCCCCTAAATTATGCGTTTTTAGATAACTGTTTGCAGTAGCAATGGGAAACCAGCCGCTATCATAAATGTTCGAAGCGGCATTGTAGCTGCCCGCGTCGGTGTAATGCTTGGTTGCCACTCCGAGGTCGGTCGATGGGTCGGCTACCATCTCTCCGCCGTTTTTCAGAACATAATTAGCCGAGTCCACGCCGGATGCAACCCATGAGGCGCCGTTCCACCATCTGATTAAACCGTCCGCGCGGACGATCCGGGCGTCTCCCAGGGTATTGCCGCTGGCCGGCAGGCTCACGACATCCGTG
>DASXVI010000165.1:0-7200 GCA_036504315.1 Nitrospirota bacterium | reverse complement strand
CCCGTCGTGTCCAGTTCGTTCAGCTTGTCTATATAGCTTAAGATAGCGTCGAGCTGGCGGGTGAAAACCTCCGTCTCCTCCGCGCTGAACTTGAGCCTGGCGAGGTTGGCCACCTTCTCGACCTCGTTTACAGTAATTTTCATCCCGGACTCTCCTGTATTTGCAACTCCCGGCCAGTTTGCCGGACCAAAAAGATAATTCCCTAAAATCCCGTGAAATATACAATTTACCATGAAAGCCCTTCGGTTTCAAGGCCAAATTTGTCCTAAAAGGACCGCAGTCAGGGCTGTCGGCGGCTAAATCATGCCCACGGCAAAGGGTTGGCGCTGCCAGGTGGCACAAATGTTGCAATTTTTAGTGAAAAAGCAATTTATTTATAACCCCATTCCGCGTATATTGTTAGAATTAACAGCAAACAAAGGCTTTAGAGCCTTCTGGAGGGTTGATGTTCCGTGCCGGTTTTCTGTCAGGGGTGTGCAGAGTTTTAATTTTGGCGGCTGTCGCAGCCACCTTTGCCGCAGGCGGCGCATATGCCGGTGATGCGGCATTGGCCGGGACCGTTACTTCGGTGGCGGGCAAGGGCGCGCAGGGGTATTCGAGCGGAGGTTTCTCCGGCGACGGGGGCCCCGCGCTTGAGGCGGGGATATCCAACCCGAAGGCGTTAGTGGCGGACGCGGCCGGGAATGTCTACTTTATAGATTATTTCAACCGCTGCGTCCGCAAGATAGACTTCTCCGCAAACCCGCCGACAATAACCAGCATAGCTGGCGGCGGCAGCGACGCATTTGCGGAAGGCGTCCCGGCAAAGAAGATAAAGCTCTCCATCCCGGAGGATATTGCGGTTGACAAGGCCGGGAACTTCTACATTGCAGATACCGCCGCAAAGGTTATACTCAAGGTAAAAGCGGGTGACGGCACCATAAGCCGTCTGGCTGGCAATTATTCCCGCTGGCAGGTAAAAGACGGCGTACCGGCCCTGGATTCGAGCCTGAAGAACCCGGTAGGGGTAGCGGTGGACGGAGCGGGCAATGTATTTATAGCCGATGAGCAGGCCCATGCAGTCCGCAAGGTGGATGCGGCTTCCGGGATGATTACCACGGTCGCCGGGAACGGTTCGATATACGGGCCTTTCAAGGACAAGGTTGCCGCGACGACCACCTCGACGCCGCTCCCGAGGGCTTTGGCGGTCGATGCCGCAGGGAACATATACCTGATAGACATCGCCGGGCCGAGGTGCAGGCTGCGCATGGTGGAGGCGGTTACGGGGGTTATCCGCACCCTGAAGGTATTGGCGATGGATATAACCCATATCACGGCGGACCCCGATGGAAATATCTACATGACCGGGGGCAACAGGATATACCGGTACAGCAGGGCGGACGGCTCTGTCTCGCCTGTGGCGGGCACTGGCAACGCAGGTTTTTCGGGCGACGGAGGCCCGGCGCTCTCTGCCGAGTTCTCGGCCCCGCACGGCACCGCCGTCAGCGGCGACAGCCTTTTTATCGCGGATACGGTCAACAACCGCATCCGCAGGGTGATGCTCAAATAGCCTGAATGTCTAACCCCTTGCTTTCCTTCCGTTGCGCCCACCTGAGACAGCCCGGTTTAAAAAGCCTTGTCATTGCCGGTATTTGCGGGTAGAATTTATGGATTATAACCTTAAATAAGGGGGATACAGCTTTATGTACGAACTGGTCATCATAGGGGGCGGCCCATGCGGCCTTACGGCTGGCATATACGCGCAGAGGTCAAGACTGAAAACACTGCTGATCGAGAAACTCGGCATCGGCGGACAGATTGCGACTTCGGACCTTATAGAGAACTATCCCGGCTTCAAGGGCATCAGCGGGATGGGGCTAATGAAGGAGTTCGAGGCCCAGGCGGCCGAGCTTGCGCTGGAAATAAAATATACCGAGGCGCTGTCGATTAAGGACAGGGGGCAGTACAAGGAAATAATGACCCCGGACGGCTCGATACAGGCAGGGGCTGTTATAATCGCCACGGGCGCGAAGCCGAAGCGGCTCGGCGTGCCGGGAGAAGCCGAGCTTATCGGCCGGGGGATATCCTTCTGCGCTACCTGCGACGGCTTTTTCTTCCGCGACCGCGAAGTAGCCGTAATCGGCGGCGGGGACTCCGCCCTGAAAGAGGCTATATACCTGTCCAGGATAGTGAAGAAGGTGCATCTGATACACAGGCGCGACAAGTTCCGGGCCGAGAAGATGCTTATCGAAAAGGCGCTGGCGGAACCAAAATTCGAGTTCCATTTAAACAAGGTTGTAAAATCGGTCAAGGGCGGCGTTTTGGGGATAGAGGCCCTCGAACTTGAGGACACCCGTACGCACGATACCAGCGACCTGCCCGTCGAGGGCGCGTTCATATACATCGGGGTGAACCCTAACACCGGCTCCTTCGATGTCGAAAAGGATGAGTTCGGGTTCATAAAGGCGGACAAGGTGCTGATGACATCGATGATGGGTGTTTTCGCCGCAGGCGACTGCCGCGTAACGCCGCTCCGTCAGGTTGCCACTGCTGTCGGGGACGGAGCGCTTGCAGCCTCCGAGGTCGAACGCTATATTGAATCCTGCAGGTAAATGAAGAAAATTTACGATATATCTCTACCAATAAAAGACGGGATGACGGTGTATCCGGGCGACCCGGGGGTGACGGTGGAGCGTGCCGCGTGCCTGGAGGACGGCGACCAGGTCAACCTCTCCCGCATCTGCCTCGGCTCGCATACCGGGACGCATGTCGACCCGCCCAGCCATTTCATCCAGGGCGGGGATACGGTGGATATGCTGCCGCTCGAAGTCCTGGTCGGGCCGGTACTCGTAGTCGAGGTGCACGGCGACAGGATAGACAGGGGCATCCTTGCGGCTATACGCCTTACCGGCGAGGAGCGGGTTATATTCAAGACCAAGGCCTCGTCGTTTTCTCAGGAGGGACCGTTCCGGGAGGACTTCGCCTGCCTTGCCAAAGACGCCGTCCCTTATCTGGTCGATGCGGGGGTGAAGCTTGTCGGGATAGACTATATGTCCATCGAGGAGTTCAACGGAGACGGCGAGGTACACAGGGCGCTGCTTGGGAGCAGTGTCATCGTAGTCGAGGGCCTGGACCTGTCCGGCGTGGAGCCGGGCAGGTACGAGCTTATATGCCTGCCGCTGAAGATAAAGGGCGGGGACGGCGCCCCCGCGAGGGTCGTGCTGAGGGAACTCTGATTTGAAGCTGTCGGAACTCATATGGAATGACGGTTTCTTTGAGCGGAAACTAAAAGGTTTCGTCTTTGCCGTCCAGGATTTCTTTGCGCTCTGCAGGGTCACTGTGGCCAGCGTCGGCAGGAAGCCAAGGTATCCCAGGGAACTGGTATTTCAGATGGACTATATAGGCGCGGGTTCTGTGCCGATAATCCTGCTGACCGGCCTGTTTACCGGCATGGTGCTCGCGCTCCAGTCCTCCGTCCAGCTCAAGCTGTTCGGCTCGTCCATGTATGTCGGCAAGCTGGTCGCGCTCTCGATGATAAAGGAGCTTGGGCCGGTGCTCTCCGCGCTGATGGTGGCCGGGAGGGTTGGTTCCGGCATTGCCGCCGAGCTTGGCGCAATGGTTGACACGGAGCAGATAGACGCAATCAAAGTGGAGGGCTCAGACCCGATAAAAAAGCTGGTCGTGCCCAGGATGCTTGCCTGCGTTATGATGCTCCCGCTCCTGACCGTCGTATCCGACACGGTCGGGGTGCTTGGCGGGTTTTTCATCGCGGTGACCCAGCTCCAGATAGACCCGACATTTTATTGGTCTTCCGTTTTTGATACAATTAAATATTCGGATATCGCGGTCGGGATGTTGAAACCGTGCTTTTTTGGTTTCATAATCGCGATGGTAGGCTCGTACATGGGACTGAACACCTCCGGCGGGACTGCCGGTGTCGGACGCAGCACGACGGAGAGCGTCGTGCATTCGTCGATTATAATCCTTGTGACGGATTTTTTCCTTACAAAGCTCTTTGTCTATTTTACCTGAGGGGGCTTATGTGATAAGGCTCGAAGGCGTCTGCCTGTCGCTTGGCGGCAGGCAGGTGTTAAGCGACATATCCCTGGATTTAAAACGGGGAGAAACCGGGGTGATGCTCGGGGCATCCGGCTCCGGCAAGACGACTATCCTGCGTATAATATTGGGGCTGCTGAAGCCTGACTGCGGGAGCGTCGTTGTGGACGGAGAGGAGATTTCTTCAATGGGCGAGGAAGACCTGTACCGCGTCCGGGACAAGATGGGCATGGTATTCCAGGGCGGCGCGCTGTTCGACTCCTTGACGGTGGGCGAGAATGTGGCGTACCGGCTTGTCGAAAAGGGAGAGATCTCATCGGGTGAGATAGAGGACAAAGTCCGGGAGAGCCTGCGGTTTGTCGGGCTTGAGGATGTGATAGACCTTATGCCCGCAGAGCTTTCCGGCGGTATGAAGAAGCGTGTGGCTATTGCCCGCGGGATTGCCGCCGCCCCGCCGATTATGCTGTACGACGAACCCACGGCGGGGCTTGACCCCTTGAACTCCCATAAAATCGCGCAGCTGATTAACCGTCTGCGCGAAGAGCATGGCGTGGCCTCGGTCGTCGTTACACACGAAATGCCGACAGCCTTTACGGTGGCCAGCAAGATTGCATTTATACAGGACGGCAAGATAGCTTACAGGGGCGGCAAAGAGGGGCTTGCGGCATCAAGGGACGAACGCGTCTCGGGTTTTCTCAGGTATTCCGGATTGAAGGCTTACCCGCTTTTTCTGCCCGCTGACGGAGGATAAGATGAAATCGAGCAGAAGCATTTCCTGGTCCGAACTGAAAGTCGGGATTGTACTGATAACGGCGCTGCTGATGCTCGGCATCGGTATACTGGAGCTCGGGGCAAGCTCGGAATTTTTCAGGAAGAAATACAACCTCTATGTGCATGTCGATAACACTTTCGGGATAAAGTTGGGCAGCGTTGTAAGGTTGTCCGGGCTTGAGGTGGGCAATGTCAGCGATATCCGTTTTCCGAAGGATTTCGGCGACAAGAAGATTATACTGAAGCTCAACATAGATGCCGATTATATGGACAGGATCCGCCAGGACTCATCCGTTACCATCCGGACGCTCGGCCTGTTGGGCGATAAATACCTCGATATATCGATGGGCAGCCCAAAGTTTCCCGCACTTGCGGACGGCGACGATATCAGGGATGTAAGGGATAGCCAGCTAAACGCGGTCATATCGGGCGCAAGCTCAGGCATAGAGGGCCTGAATGTGGTTATGGGACAACTTAAGGATATACTCGGCGAGGTGTCCGAGGGCAACGGCACGGCAGGCATGCTGTTGCGCGACGAAGAACTATACGACAGGCTGAAGGAGTCCGCCGCAAGCATCCAGGCCGTGACAAACGACATAAAGACCGGCAAGGGCAGCGCGGGCAGGTTTGTCCAGGACCCGGCGCTTTTCGACAACCTGGTGGATGTATCGGCGAAGGCCAGGGTATTGGTAGACAAGCTCAACAACGGCAGCATCGCCAAGTTTTCCCAGGACAGGGAATTTTACGACAACCTGCTGGAGGTGTCGCGCAGCATGAAGGAGGTCAGCGCTTCCGCGAGCGGGCTGATAGGCAACCTCCAGTCCGGGAGCATAGCAAAGATTTCATCCGACAAGGCATTGTACGAGCGGATGGACAGGGTGTCGCTCCGGATGGACGCGGTGTTTGAGAAGCTCGACAAGGGGCAGGGCAGCGCGGGCAAGATGCTGATGGACGAGGGTCTTTACAACAACATGAACACCTTCTTCAAGCACGCGGACGACCTTGTAACCGATTTTAAGAAGAACCCGAAGAAGTATGTGAACATATCTATATTCTAAGAAACCCCAGTTGGCCCCATAATAAAAAAGCCCCTCGGTATCGAGGGGCTTTTGTTTTGTGAAAACGTCGCTATCGGCCTTCCAGCTTGGTCTCCTTTATATTGCCGACCACGATGATTTTGACTTTGTCCGGGTGCAGGTACTTCTGTGCCGCCTTTAGGACGTCCTCTTTGGTTATCTTTGTTATTTCCCGCTCGTACATTTCAAAGTAGTTCAAGTCGAGGCCGTAGAACTGTATCTGCGTGAGCAGACCGGCAATCTTGCTGTTTGTATCGAGCTTCCTCGGAAAGCTGCCGGTGATGAAGTCCTTCGCGTCCTTCAGCTCCTTGTCCGTCACAGGCTCCTTCTTCATCCGTTCGACAATCTTGAGCGTCTCGTCGATTGCCTGTGCGGCGGACTCGTTCTTGGTCTCCAGCCCTATGGTGTAGCTGCCGTCGTACTTGAAGGGGTTGAAGTAGCTGTAAGCGCTGTACGCAAGCCCCATGTCGTCCCTTATCTTGTCGAGTATCCTCGATACGAAGCCGCCGCCGCCCAGGATATAGTTCATCACATACAGGGTGTAGTAGTCAGGGTTTTCGCGCTCTACTCCGGGATGGCCCATCAGGATGTTTGCCTGCGTGATGTCGCGGTTGACCTTGATGTAAGTTATTTTTGCCGGTATATCGGCCTTCTTCAGGACTACAGGCATCTGCTCTCGCGGCCTCCAGTCGGCCATGTATTTCTCTATCAGCGCCTTGACCTCGTTTACATTGGTATCGCCCACGACCGCAAGTATGCAGTCGTTAGGCACATAGCGCGTTTTGTGGAAGTTTACTATGTCATCGCGGGTAATGGCGTCCACCGTCTTTGCCGTCCCCTCGACCTGCCTGCCGTACGGGCTGTCCGCGCCGAAGATGGCCTCCTGATAGGTCTTCTGGGCTACTTCGTCGGGTTCCTGCTCCTTACGGATTATCGCAGCCTTTACTGCGGTCTTTGCCCGGTCTATCTCCTCCTGCTTGAAGTCGGGGCTGGTCAGCACCTTCGACAACAGAGAGAACCCTGTATCCGCATCCTTCGTCAGGACGGAAAGGCCGGCGGTCGCGAAGTCTGTACCGCCGCCGACATCAAGCGAGGCGCCGATAAAGTCCGCAGCGTCGCTTATCTGTTCAGCGCTCATCCCGGCCGCGCCCTTCATGAGAAGCCCTGCGGTCAGGCCTGCAAGCCCCGCCTTATCATCGGGCTCTACTATCGAACCCGCCTTGATTATCATGCTCATCGTGACGATGGGCAGCGTATGGTTTTCCTTCACCAACAGCACCATCCCGTTCGACAGGAGGTAACGGTCGCCGACCGGGCC
>DASXVI010000164.1:0-13346 GCA_036504315.1 Nitrospirota bacterium | reverse complement strand
TTCGAGCCGGTTGAGCTGGGACACCTTCAGCACGGCCTCCGCGTCCCTGAAACCTTCGTCGCGGTAGAGCTTTATTATATTGTCCCGCGTCTTGTTTATGAGGGCTGAGTCTATAAAGTCGCGCTCTTTCAGGGCTACTTTTTCGAGTATCTTCTTTTTGGACAAACTGTCATTCCCGTGTATCTTTATCTTTACCACCCTGATTTTCGGTACAAGACGGTAGGTAATGATAACACCCTCAGGAGTATCCGAGCCCTCTACGGTTATCGTCTCGAATATGCCCTTCAGGTAAAGCAGCTTTATGCTCTCGCGGATGGTCTTGCCGGAGAAGGCTTCGCCCTTGTGGACGCCTGTTACATCTTCCATGCTGTCGGGGAGTTTACCCGGATAGTCGTAAAGAACCGCGGCAATTTTCTTCCCTTCAGGCAAATTGCCGGGCTCCTGCGGATATGCGGCCGCGCCAAATACGAGAGAGGCAAAGACAGATAATACAACCGCTGTGAGGAGTCGTCTCATTTGAATTCGATCCTGAATTTTATATCGGCGCCAATATGGCCGAGCTCGTCACGCGCTCCGACCACAGAAATGTTCTTGTTGACAAAGTATTCCATCTTTATGTACTGGTCTTCCGAAGTGCCCACATTTGAAGAGTAAGTCAGGTACAGCTTGTCCGACAAAAGGCTCTTGCCGATGGTAAGCCTCGGGCCGCTCGATGTCCCCGTGCTCGTGAGGTACGGGTCTATCTGGAAACGGTCGACGCCGGTAAGCTTCTTCACCCTGCTTTCAACCGCGTCCTGGAGCTGCCCGGTCACGAAGGACGCAGCCTCGCCGGTAGTAACCGCCGCCTCGTGGCCTTTGATTTTTTCGGAAGTGCGGCCGAGGGTGAGCAGGGCAAGGATGTCCTCGTCCTCCAGGGGCGGGTCGGATGAGAGCTGCACCTTTATCCTGTCGAGCGTACCAGCGAGAGCAAGCTGCAACTGGTATTCCCGGACCCTCGCTTCGGCCTGGATGTCGATTATCGGGTTCAGCTTCCTTGGGTCTACGAAGTCCACAACTCCGCTGACCAGCTTGAACTCGTTGTTCCTGAAATAAACCGAACCGGTCTGCGCCTCCATCCTGCCAAATACCACAGGGTTCGCTATAGTACCCTTTATGCTGAGGTCGGCGGATACAGGGATTTTTGCGACATTGTTCTCTATCTTGATGGTCTCGTCCGCCGTGACGCGCACGTCCAACCCGGTATCGCCGAATTTCCCAATCCCCTTTGACGACCCGGAAACCTCTGTGCGCTTCTTCTGAATCTTGACCATCCAGCTTTTCCAGTCAATCCGTTCGGTATACCTTGCGCGCTTGACTGTAACATTTCCGCTGATAGACCTCTTGTCGTCCACGCCCTCGAAGATTATCCGCGCATCGACCGCCGAATTTAATCCCTCGGGGTATTTCAGCTTCACATCGGCCGCAGAAATATCTATGGAATGGCTCGCGACTTCAAACCCCTTCAGGTTGCCGCCGCCCTTCGCCGTAATTGTGCCGCCTCCAAAATCCGAGGACAGGCTTGTTATATTGAACCCGCCTGCGTCGAAACTGATGTCGGAAGCAAGCCTGTCGAGCCTCTGCGGAAAACCGGTGAATTTGATACCTCCGTCGGTTATCCTGGCCTTTCCGGTTATTGCAGGATTGCGCAAATCCCCGGCGAGCCCGATATCCAACGAGAGGTTGCCAGCAACGTAGTCAACGCTTTCTTTCATCCAGCTTTTCAGCATATCGAGGTTGGCCTTGGCCTTGACATTGAGTTCCGCCCGCTCAAGCCCTACCGAACCGCCGGAAAGCTCAACTGTGGCCGACTCGCCCTTCATCCTGAACAATTTGACCGCAAGCCTGCCGTCGCGGTATAAAAGGCGGATGTCCCCGTCGTTATCCAGCCTCCTGCCCATCAGCGAGGCTGACAGCTTGCGGAAATCCACCGCCAACGAAACGCCTTTCGGGTTGTCCAAATCTCCCTCGCCGGTAAGTGTGCCGGTCGCAAGGACCTCCACGTCCTGCGGAAGGCCCTTGTACGCGAGCCTTATGAAAGGCTCGAACCTGCCCGAATCGAATGCAAGGCTGCTGCGCCAGCGGTAGGGAGCCTCAAGCTTAAGCTCGCCGTCGAGGTTTACCTTCTCGTCGAGAAGTGCCCCGGTCAAGGTCATCCTGCTGCCGCTGATGTTTGCGTTCACCTTGCCGCCGCCAAGATCGATGTCGTTGTATGAGAGCTTGTTGGTGCTTGCGGTCATGCTAATTTCCGGGTGGTCGAAGCTGCCTTCACCGTTTATCGAAAGTGTTGCCGCGCCCTTTATGGGCAGGCCTGACTTTGCAAAGAAGCTGATACCGGAGAGGTCGAACCTCGGCGTGGTTATCTTGCCGTAGAAGGTGTTGTCGAATTTTATCCTGCCCGTGCCTGTGACTATATCCCTGCCCTTCACCGCGACGACCTTCGGGAAGGTTATCTGGTCCTGGTCTATCACGGCCACGACCTCGCCCTTGTCCAGCGACTGGCCGTATACATCCCCGGCATCCGTCTTCAAATCCGCCGTGCCTTTGAAGTTCAGGCTGTTCCCCGCGAATACCATCTCGCCGTCGGCAATCAGGTTTATCGGCAGGTCTTCATAGCACATAGTAACAATCTTCCGTACATCGGCGTCCTTCATCGTGAGCCGGGCGTCATAATACGGCTCGTCGAATGTACCCGGGCCTTTAAAATAGATGCTGCCGTTCAGCATAAAGTCCGCGTCGCCCTGCTGGATGGCGAAATTTTTAAAAGAAAGCTGCCACCCCGACAGTTTCACATCCCCAAAACCGGAACGGATGGGTATGCCGCCCGCGGTCACATCGGAGAACTGGCCCTTCCCGAAAATATCCGGCTCGACGATGTTGCCCTGCACATAGCCCGTAACATCCAGCTTGCCGGTCATGCTGTTATATCCTATAATTGAGGCTATCTCGCCGACATTGGACGAGCCGCCCTTGAGCACCAGGTCGGATGTGCCGTCGAACCCGACCGAGCCCGAGAAGTCCACTCTGGAGAACGCGGACTGGACCGTGCCCTGGCTCACGAATACCTTGCGACCGGCGATTTTGAAGTCCATGTGCGAGCGCTTGATAATCGACAGCTCCATGCTCGTGGCAGGTATCGGCTTGCGCGCCTCGTCCTTCACGATATCCACCGTCCCTGAAGCTCCGAGGCCGTCCGCGCCAAAACCGCTTCCGTTTACATCCACCTTTCCGGTCACGCGGTACCACGGCAGAAAATTCAGCATTTTATCGTTATCCGTATACGGGCCATTGGTTATGTCCTTAAATGCCCAGCTGGATTTATAATCAAAACCCCTGGCAAAATCCGCCCTGAGAGCGCCTGAAACCCGCCCGCCCATAACCCTGCTTTCTATATCCTCAACCGTCAGGATATAGTTATTATAGTCAAGGCGCGAGCTGAAATCCTCCATCCCGATACCGGCAAAATTTACCCCCCTCATTTCAAGTTTGCCGGAGCCCTCTATCTTGGGATACGCGCCCTTTACATTGCCTGAGAGCGTGGCCGTACCCTTTAATTCTTTTTTGAGAGACGCAAGACGCGCCGCAAGCATTAAGTCAATCTTGGAGCTGACAACGAGGTCCATTGCGCCCTTGTCCTTCAACTCCGCCTTTCCGGCAACCTTCACTACACTGTCACCAGATGAAAATTTAGCGCTCTTTATGCGCAGAGACCCGTTCTTCCAGACCGCATCTCCGTCCGCCGCGAGCGGGAGTTCCGGCATCCCGTCCTTCTTAAGTCCTGCGTCTCGCAGCCTGAACCCGACACGCAGGCCTTCCCGTTCAAGCAGTCTGATGTCGGCGTCCGTGAAAGGCAACTTTGCGTCCAGCCCGTTTTTTCTGTCGTGGAATTCAAATGCGCCTCCGAAGACCACGACCTCTTCCACCCTCACCTTGAACCCGCCCGGTTTCTTCGGCTTTTCTTCCGTCAGTTTTTTTATCAGGCCTTCGATATTGAATTTATCGTCCTTGCCGCGCACAACCTGGATTGCCGGTCTGTACACCTGCACCCTTCGGACGTAAAACTGCCTGTTTATGAGCGAGCCCGGATTTATATAAACCCGGACGCGTTCGGCGTCTATCTTCCTCTGCGGGAGTTCAGGGTCCCAGCCCTTGATGTACGGGTTCTTCAGCTCTATATACATCGGCAGGAAATTGAAGACGAGCCTGTCCATGCCAAGCTCGTAGCCGACCGCCTCCCGCGCCTGCTCAACGGCGTACTTCTCGATTTTGCCGGATATGTAGCTGCCGCGTGTAAAGAGGTTGAGCGCAAGGACAAGCACAACCGCCGCCGCGGATATCAAAAAAAACTTTCTTTTCACTTTTTAAAATCCATAATTACTGCACAACTGCCGGGGATATTGATAAAAGGAGCGCGGCTTTGATGTTTTCTATCCGGTCCCTGTCTTCAATCTTCATCCTGAATATGTCCGTCACATAAAAAACATCCACTATCTGGTCTACGCCCGTATTGACCTTCGCGGACGAGATGTAGCAGCCCAACCTGAACAGCTCCCCGGTTATGTCATGGAGCAGGCCAAGCCTGTCCTGCGCGTACACTTCAATTACCGTATACCTGTCCGAGGCGTCGTTATCGACAACGACCTTGGCCGGTATATCCCGGAGCGAGGTCCTCCTGCTGTACGGGCTTCCGGCCGGCATCATATCCTCAACCCGCGCCTGTCCTGTAAGCAGCCTCTTCAAATCCTCGCTGATAGAATTCCAAAGCTGGTCGTCATGGGCCGGCTGTTTGTTGTAATCCGTTACCTGGAGCGTATCCACTACTATGCCGTCTTTGCCGGTGAATATCTGGGCGCTCAGGATGTTCATGTTCCAACCCGCAAGCCCGCCCGCCGCAATGCTGAGCGTACCCATCACCTCGTGCAGGATAATCGTCAGGTCCGTGTACCCGCCCCTGTCGTGCGCGTAATCGATTATTACATCGCCTGCGCCGATATTCCGCGTCAGCTCGAAATGCTTGACGGCCTTTTGCACCGGCACCGACAATATGTAGTTCGGCGGCATGTTCGCGAGGAATTTCTTCGCCTGTGCCTCCGTCCCGAGCTTTCGGGTGGTTATCAGTTCGACCACCTTGCCCGAGACCCCTATCCGCCTGAGCCTTTCGCGCTCCTTTACGGACGACTTGTCGGTCATGTATACTGCGGCGCCTTCAAAGAGTTCCTTGAGCAGCATCCGTTTCCAGTCGCTGAACACATCCGGCCCGACGGCGGACACATCCGCGTATGTCATCAGGAACAGCATATCGAGCAGCTCGCGGCTGTCCACTATCCCGCAGAACTTCTCTATCACTTTCGGGTCGGACAGCTCGCGCCTCGTTGAGGTCTGGTCCATCAGAAGGTGGTTTCGGACCAGGAACTCTACCTTCTCGGCGCGTTCAGGCTCCATGCCGAGCCTGACGGCGGCGTTATACGCGAGCCTCGCGCCCTGCTCCGAATGACCCTTGCCGAGCGCCTTGCCGGTATCGTGCATCAGCACCGCGAGCATCAGCGCCTGTCTGTCCTTTACCCTGGCGAGGGCGTCGCGGAACTCGCCGTATGCAAGCCCCTCGGAATTGAACAGGTCCTGGACCTTCTTCACCGCAAGAAGCGAATGCTCGTCTACCGTATATCTGTGGTACATATCGTGCTGGACGAATGCGGTCACAGCGCCGAACTCCGGCAGGAAGCGTCCGAGTATCTTAAACCCGTGCATCTGCTGGAGTGTCTCGTACAGGTTGCGCAGGTCGCCGAGTATCTCAAGGAATATCCTGCCGCATGCGGCCGATTCCCTCGCCTTCTTGCCCACCACTGCGATGTGGTCGTTTATCGCGTCCTTCAAATGCTGGCTCATCGGCAACTGGCGCGACTGGGAATGCCTGAAGGCCAGGAATATAGTTTCGGGGTTGTCCTGAAATATATCCTTGTTCCCGGGCAGGTCCGCTTCCATGCATACGGACCTTGCCATAACGAAAAACCTGCCGTCGATCCTTGTCTTGCCCATCGGCAGGAAGGACCAGCGGCTCGGGCCTTTTTCGAAGGTCTTATCGAGTATCTTCTGGGTTACTTCCCGTATCCCCCTGGCCCGCAGATAATATGAGCGCATGAAGTTCTCGACCGCCATGCGGCCCCTGCCGGCCTCAAAACCGAAGTCCTTAGACGCCTGTTCCTGAAGCTCGTATGTGAGGACATCCTGCCTGTGCCCGGAAGCATAGTGTATCTCGTTGCGGAGCCTCAGCAGATAGTCCCTGCCGGACAGGAGCCTCCTTGCGTCCTTCTCGCTCAATATTTCATGTTTTATCAGTTCTTCGAGGGAGCCGGTCCCGTTCTTTATCCGCGATATCCAGAGTGCGGTGTGGATGTCGCGCAGGCCGCCCGCGCCTTCTTTGAGGTTCGGCTCGCGCAGGTAAACGCTGTCGCCGTGCTTCTTGTGGCGGCGGACGCGCTCCTGGAGCTTCTCGCGGATATAGGCCTCCGAGGATTTGGGCGAGGCTATGAACTTCATCCGCGTCTCAAACTCTTTGAAGACCTCCGGGTCGCCGCATATGAGCCTGGTTTCGAGAAGCGCGGTCAGGATGGTGTAGTCCGTCTTGACCATCACGCAGCACTCGTCCGGCGTGCGGACGCTGTACCCGATGTTTACGCCCAAATCCCAGATGGCGTGCAGCGCGCGGGTGGCGAACTCCTTGTCCTTCTCTCCGCTCAGCTTCCTCCCAAGGAACATTATGTCGATGTCGGAGTAGGGGTTCAGCTCGCCCCTGCCGTATCCGCCGACAGCCGCAAGCGCCCACCCCGACGCACCCGGCGAGAGGGAAGCCTCCGCACAGACACGGTCGAACGCGGCACTCAGCAGCGCGTCTGTGTGGCCCGTTATCATCCTGACAACATCAAGCCCGCCCGCGCCTTCCCGGTGACGCTTCCGGGCCTTTTCAAGCTCGGCCGCAGACCATGATTTGGTATCGAAAATCCAGGCCAGATAACCGGCGCCCGCCAGACTGTTTTCTTTTGGTTTGGACAAATAAATTCCCTTCCCGTCACCCCCGTGAAGACGGGGGTCCAGTGTCTTTTAACGCCGCTGGATTCCCGCCTTCGCGGGAATGACAATTGCCATAAAACAAAAGAGGGGTCACGGAAGCCTCCCCTCTTTTTTGTGCATAAACTTAGACAGCGAACCTTATCTACCTGGAGGAGGTCTCTTTTACATATCTCATGCGCAGGTTGTACAGCATCGCTTCGAGCATTCCCGCCTCGTCCTCGGTAAGGTTGCCCTGCGTCTTTTCCTGCAGCAGGCCGAGCAGGTCTATCATCTGCCTTGCGGATTCCAAATCCTTTGGGATATCCGGCTGCTCGGGCGCAAACTTCTCTCCCATCAGCAGGAATGCGTTCGCCGCAAGCGAGCCTATGAAAGACGAGAAATCCACCGGGGGCATCTCGTGCTCGTGCTCGTGCTCATGCTCATGCTCATGTTCGTGTGCATGGATGTCCTGGCCGGGAACGGGACCCGCGCTTTCCTCTTTCCGGGCGGGTTCTCCTGAGTCGCCTTCCGTAAATATCTTGCGTTTGTCGTTTACCTCAAAGCCCTTGTCTTCGGCCATTTTTCCTCCGGTTAATTTAACGGGTGCTCGATGGAGGCCCACCAACCCGGGTCGATATCGGCAAACAGGTTGTCTTTCTCCTGGCAAGTGGCAAGGAAACCCCATTCGTCAGCCTTGACCGCCTCGCCGGCGGCATACTTCCGGGCGAGTCCGGCAAGCCGGGTGAAGTCGTGGCAATGCTCGGTGAAGCGGGCCTCGGCGTAGTCGCGCGCGCTAAGCGTGGTGATAAGGAACTGCCAGTCGGAGGACTGGAGCAGTAAAAGCTCGCGGCCCGCCTGCTTCAGGATGTCCTGCATCATGGCGTCCGGCGACCCGGAATATTCCTTCGCGAGCGACACCATCTCGGCCTCGGCCTCGTAGATGTGCTTCCATGTCCACTGGTTCCATTCGTTCAGCCAGATGTAATGGAACCCGCCCTCGCCCCATGAGCCTTCGGGCAGGGATATCAGCGTGCGCTCAGGCGTTTCAGCAAGGTACTCCGAACCGGTGACCAGCTCTATTTCCGGGTCTTCGTGCATCTGCTTTACGACATGGTAAAGCCACTGCGGGCCTTCAAACCACCAGTGCCCGAAAAGCTCCGCATCGTACGGAGAGGTCAGAAGCCCCGGCTTCCCTGTCCGGGCCTTGTGCTCCCTGAGGGCGGACTTCACCAGCTCCTTGAAGTGGTGCGCCTGCTCCGGGATAAAGTCCCCGGCAATGCTCGGGCGGTACTCCTTCTTCTCGGCGAGGTCGGCCTTCGCGTCGGTAACGCGCCAATACCGAAGTCCCCCTGGGAACCGCTTCTTGTGGAAGTCCAGGTACTCCGGGTTGCCTGGATACCCATGCTCCCCGCTCCATACCTGGATGCCGGTCTTCGCGTCGCGCGCGAGTATCGCGACCGGCTTCATGCCGGGCTTGTTGCCCACGGCGAAGATATCGTAATGCGACTTGTTCGGGTCCACAGGCCTTGTCTGGGACTCCTCGAACCTGTCCCACAGCCTTGCGAGCGCATCAAAGCGTTCAAGGTATACGCCTATCGCCTTGCCGCCCTCGACCAAGTGCGAGTCCACGATGAAGAACTCAATCCCGTTCTCGGACAGGAACTCCTCGACGCCCTTCCTGTCGTAAGGCTCAAGTCCGCTACCCTCGACCGGCGGGGCCCATTTGTAACCGGGGCGGTAGGCGCATTCCGGCAGCCATATGCCGCGCGGCTTTCTTCCGTAATTGCGCGAGTAAGATGCCACGGCCTGCTTTACCTGCGCCTGTATGCTCTCGTCGCGAGACAGCAGCGGGAAGTACCCGTGGGTCGCGCCGCAGGTGATAATCTCGATGCGGCCGGCGTCCTGGTGCTTCGCAAACTCGCCTATCAGGTCGCCGTGATATTTGTTCTTGAATTTATCGAGCGTCGCCGTATAAAACTTGTCCCACATGACCGCGACCTCGGCCATTTCAGTCTCGCCGGTCCTGATAAACTCCTTCAGGTCACCCTTCGCCGCCTTTATCTTGGTTTCGAGATACATCCTGAATTCATCCTGAAACGAGTCCGCGCGCAGCATCTCGGTCAGGACCGGCGTGATGCCGAGCGTGAACTTCGGGGAGATCCCTTCTTCGGCAAGTTTTTCTATTATATCAAGCAGCGGGATGTATGTCTCGGCCGCGGCTTCGTTGAGCCAGTCGGTGCCGTGGGGCCAGCGCCCGTGAGACAGGACATACGGTAGATGGGAGTGCAAAACGAAGGTGAAGCTGCCTGCCTTTTTGTCCGGCATGAAGTCCCTCTTTCAGATTAAGTGTCAAGGTTGCGTATGTTTAATGATATTGGCATAAAAACCGTTATTATTCAAGGGCTAAAAAAACAAAAAAGGCGGGCCGTAGCGGCCCGCCTTAATTAACCATTGTCTCACCCTTCCACTATCGCGCCGGAGGGGCAGGTCTCCATGCAGGAGCCGCATTCCATGCATTCGACGGTTATGACGAACACGCCGCCGTTTTCGACTATCGCGCCGGCCGGGCAGTCCTCCTTGCAGCTTCCACAGGCTATGCAGCCGCCGGTGATCTTGAAAGCCACTTAAACCTCCATTATCTCCTGCTCCTTGTGGTGGAGCGCGTCGTCTATCCTTTTGATGAAGTCGTCGGTCATATGCTGGACTTCCTGCTCGCCCTTCTTCAGCTCGTCCTCGGTGATATCCTTGTCCTTCTCGGCCTTCTTCAAAGCCTCATTGGCCTCGCGGCGGACATTCCTGATGCCGACCTTCGTGTCTTCGCCCATCTTTTTGCTCTTCTTCACAAGCTCCTTGCGGCGCTCTTCGGTGAGGGGCGGGACTACCAGGCGTATAAGCTTGCCGTCGTTCATCGGGGTAAGGCCCAGGTCGGCCTTTTGGATCGACTTCTCTATCTGCGGGATAATCTTTGACTCCCACGGCTGGATGGTAATCGTCCTCGCATCCGGGATGCCGAGGGTCGCCACCTGGCTTATCGGGGTCATCGTGCCGTAATAGTCCACCTTTATGTCGTCGAGAAGGTGGAGCGACGCCCTGCCGGTGCGGATTGTAGCAAACTCGTGCTTCAAGCCGTCTATTACGCCCTGCATGCGGTCTTCTGTCTTCTTTTTTATCTCAGGAATCATCTCTTCCCCCTCACGATGGTGCCCACCTTCTTGCCGGCGATAACCTTGCGGATATTGCCAGAGGCCTTGAGGTTAAACACTATGATGGGCAGGTCATTGTCCATGCAAAGCGAGATTGCGGTCGCGTCCATGACCTTCAGGCCCTTCTGGAGCACATCAAGGTAAGTAAGCTCGTCGAACTTGACGGCCTTCTTGTCCTTGAGCGGGTCGGCGTTGTAAACGCCGTCCACCCTCGTGGCCTTCAGTATCACATCCGCGCCGATCTCCATCGCCCGGAGCGCCGCCGCGGTATCGGTTGTAAAATACGGGTTCCCGGTGCCTGCCGCGAAGATTACCACCCTGCCCTTTTCGAGGTGCCGGACGGCCTTCCTGCGTATGTACGGCTCCGCAAGCTCTTTCATCTCGATGGCGGACTGGACCCTGGTGACGATGCCCATCTTCTCTAAGCTGTTCTGGAGCGCAAGCGCGTTAAGCACGGTCGCAAGCATCCCCATGTAGTCCGCCGAGGCGCGCTCCATGCCGGAGGCAGCCGCGGAGACGCCGCGGAAGATATTGCCGCCGCCGATTACCACCGCAAGCTGCACCCCGCTTTCGCAGACCGCCTTTACCTCGCTCGCGACCATCTCGACGACTTCCGGGTCTATGCCGTAAGGCTTGTCGCCCATCAGGGCCTCGCCGGAGAGCTTCAGCAGCACCCTTTTAAATTTTTTTGCGGGCATATTAGTTTAACTTTCTGTCAGAGCCCTGACAGCTTCAATAATTACTTCGTGAGAGAAGCAATCTCGGCCGCAAAGTCGTTGGCTTTTTTTTCCAGACCTTCGCCGAGATGGTACCTGACAAAGCGCCTGATGGAGATGTTCTCGCCTATCTTCGCTATCTTCTCGGTAATCAGGTCCTTTATCTTCTGCTTGCCTTCCGGGTCCTTGACGAAAACCTGCTCGAGCAGGCAGACATCGCCGTAAAACTTGTCTATCTTGCCGACGATTATCTTGTCGAGTATGTTCTCCGGCTTGCCGGACTGGCGGGCCTGGTCCCTGTATATTTCCTTCTCGCGCTCAAGCTCGGCGGCCGGGACTTCTTCCGGGCGCACCCACCTCGGGTTGGCGGCCGCGATGTGCATCGCGATATCCTTTACGAGGGTCTGGAACTCGTCGGTCTTGGCAACGAAGTCCGTCTCGCAGTTTACCTCGACCAGCACGCCGACCTTGCCTCCGGCATGGATGTAGGCCTGCACGAGGCCCTCGGACGCGATGCGGCCTTCCTTCTTTGCCGCAGCCGCGAGTCCCTTCTTGCGAAGGGCGTCGATAGCCTTCTCCATGTCGCCGTCGCACTCGGTGAGGGCCTTCTTGCAGTCCATCATACCGGCGCCTGTCTTTTCTCTCAATTCCTTTACATCATTAGCGGAAATTGACATGCCTTTCCTCCGAATCTATTGGTTAACCTTGTTCAGGTCGTCCTTATATATTGGTAGAGCCTGATTACGCCTGGGCTTCAGGAAGCTCGGACGGCTTCTCGCCGGTCTCTTCTTCGGCCTTGGCGTGGGCGGCGGCCTGACGGCCTTCGGCCTTGTCCTGGGCCCTCTGCTTGCCTTCGAGCACCGCGTCGGATATCTTCGAGGTGATAAGCCTGATGGCGCGGATGGCGTCGTCGTTGCCCGGGATGACATAATCAATCACTTCCGGGTCGCAGTTGGTATCGACTATGCCGACGACCGGGATGCCCAAGCGCCTTGCTTCGAGGACGGCGATGTGCTCTTTGCGGGGGTCTACTATGAAGACCGCGCCCGGAAGCTTCGGCATATCCTTTATGCCGCCCAGGTTCTTGAGGAGCATGGTGCGCTCCTTTTCGAGCATGGATATTTCCTTCTTGGTGATCTTGTCGTAGGTGCCGTCGGTGCTCATCCGCTCCAGCTTGCGGAGCTTCTCGATGCCCTTCTTGATGGTCTCGAAGTTGGTGAGCATGCCGCCCAGCCAGCGCTGGTTGACATAGTAGCCGCCGCAGCGGGCAGATTCCTCGGCGACCGAGTCCTGCGCCTGCTTCTTGGTGCCGACGAAGAGTATCGGGCTTCCAGAGGCTGCCGTATCGGAAACGAAGTTGTAGGCTTCCTTGAACTTGCGGAGGGTCTTCTGCAGGTCTATGATATATATGCCGTTACGCTCGCCGAAGATATACTTCTTCATCTTCGGGTTCCATCTCTTCGCCTGATGGCCGAAATGTACGCCGGCCTCGAGCAGCTCCTTCATCGTGATTACAGACATTCCATACCTCCATTGGTTTTTCCGCCATCCCGATTAGGTAAAGGGCAAGCTTTTCAGCAGGCACCTCTTTACCGGCACTCCGGGATGTGTGAATTGGGGCAAATCGAAAGATATGCCCCTCGGGCCCCTGTGGCCCCGCCCCGGCCGCATGACCGGAAACCGTGTATTGATAACATAAAATCAGCATATTTGCAATAACATTATATAACTACTGAAACTGCAAAAATCACATATAGACATATAAGTCTTTTTCAGCTATTATGTTTTTTACTTTGTATTATTAAAACAAGAAAGGAGGGGTTTAGATTTCAAAAGGAGGTGCACAATGAAGAACATTAGGGTTCTCTTTCTAAAGCATTATATTTCAACGGAGGAGTTATGAAAAAATTATTTTGCTTAATTACTCTCATGTCTCTGCTATTAACCGCATCGATCGTTTACGCCGAATTGATTCCTGCAAGTACAACACCAGCTTCAATTCAGGCATTCAACTCACAATTGAAAAGGGGGGAAGAATTATATATACCATATTTTTACAATTCCCACAAACCCACAACTGTCTTTAATGACTGGATTTTTAACGATCAAACAGGCTCTCCGTCAAATTGGTTTAATGAGAAAAACTGGCTAATATTAACAAATATAACCGATAAAGAAGCCACAGTTTATCTTTTTATTTACAACACAAACGGTCTTCTGCTTAATACGGCGAACTATGTAAACGGAATACCTGTTAATATAAAAGCTCATAATTCTTATGGGATATTAACCAAGGATTTGGCCGTCAACGGCCAAATTAGCTGGAATGGCACGGCCCCCTTGG
>DASXVI010000163.1:0-1749 GCA_036504315.1 Nitrospirota bacterium | reverse complement strand
GCGTGGCGCATCATCTCGGCGCCCGCGACAGGCTTGCCGTCGTCGGAGAACGCCTTCGCCCCGGCCTCGGCCATGTCGCCCATCTCGGCAAGCTCCTCGCCGGCGGATTTTTTGGTTATCGCCCCGATGGGGATTACACGGCAGTTGCCCGCTTCGTCCGCCCGCCTGAGGATAAACTCTGTCACCGCCCTGCTGTCGTTGACCGGGCTGGTGTTTGGCATGCAGCAGATGGTCGTGAACCCGCCAGCCGCCGCGGCGCGAGTGCCGGAGGTTATGTCTTCCTTGTACTCGAAACCGGGCTCGCGCAGATGGGTATGAATATCTATCAGGCCCGGAGTTACCAACTTGCCTGCCGCGTCTATGATTTCGGCGTCCTCCGGCGCGGAGATCCCCTTGCCTACCCCTGCTATCTTGCCGTCCTCTATGTAAATATCGAGTATTTCGTCGGTGCCGGAGGCCGGGTCTATAACCCGTCCGCCCTTTATCAGAATGCTCATCCTTTGGCCCCCTCGCTCAAGAGGTATATTACTGCCATCCTCACGGCCACGCCGTTTGTCACCTGGTCGAGTATCACCGAATACGGCCCGTCCGCGACCTCCGAGGAAATCTCCACCCCCCGGTTGATAGGGCCGGGGTGCATTATCAGGACGCCGTCTTTGGCGAGCTTTACCCGTTCGGAGTTCAGCCCGAACATTTTCGAGTACTCCCGCACTCCCGGGAAAAGCCCACGGGACTGGCGCTCCATCTGGATGCGGAGCATCATCACGACATCCGCGCCCTTTATGGCCTCATCTATATTATGGAAAACTTCCGCACCCATCTTGTCCACGCCCCTGGGGATGAGCGTGGCCGGGCCGCATACGCGGACCTTCGCGCCCATTTTTGTCAGGCACAGTATATTGGAGCGGGCCACGCGGCTGTGGGCGATATCTCCTACAATAGCGACCGTCTTGCCCTCGATATCGCCCAGTTTCTCCTTCATGGTGAAGAGGTCGAGCAGGGCCTGCGTCGGGTGTTCGTGCCAGCCGTCGCCGGCGTTCACTATCGAGCTGTTGAGCGCCTTCGCTAGTATCGCGGGAGCGCCGGACATAGAGTGGCGTATGATTATGATGTCCGAGTTCATCGCCTCGATGTTCATCGCGGTATCCAGCAGCGTCTCCCCTTTTAGCACGCTGGAGGTCGAGGTCGATATGTTTATTACATCCGCGGACAGCCGCTTGCCCGCAAGCTCGAACGATGTCCGGGTGCGGGTGGACGGCTCAAAGAACAGGTTGATTATCGTCTTGCCCCGCAGCGTCGGGACCTTCTTGATGTCGCGGGTGCTGACCTCCTTGAAGGATACCGCGGTCTGGATAATCTCCTCGATTTCGTCCCGGTCGAGGCCGTCGATGCCGAGCAGGTCTTTTTGGCGCAGTGCCATTATTTAAGCCCCTCCTCTTTGTCAAGGATAACAACCTCGTCGTCCCCGCCCTCCTCGGAGAGCAGCACCTTCAGCGCCTCCTTGCGGGAGGTCGGGACATTCTTTCCGACATAGTCCGCCGTGATTGGAAGCTCCTTGTGGCCGCGGTCGAGCAGGACCGCGAGCTGTATAAGCTGCGGGCGGCCGAGGTCCATAAGGCTGTCCATCGCGGCCCTGATGGTCCTGCCGGTATAGAGCACATCGTCCACCAGGACAATCTTCATGCCTTTGATTGTAAAAGGGATGTCGGTCTTGCCGAGGGCGTGGGGCTTTCTGGAGCCCAGGTCGTC
>DASXVI010000162.1:0-3040 GCA_036504315.1 Nitrospirota bacterium | reverse complement strand
CATAACGTGGCAGAGGGTCGTAGCCGTACTCTTCCAGCACGCCCGAGGATATCTCGAACTTGCCGGAAGGGGTATCGAACCCCGGCTTCCCGTCCTCCCGTAATTTGCCTTTCTCCCATTTCTTGTACTGCATCATTTCGTGAGGTATCTGCACCATGCCGCCCGCATCGCGCACCTCTTTCAGAGTGAAGCCCGAGCCTTCGAGCGCGTAAGAAAGCAGCTCTTCCTCGTCCTGCGGGTAGAGGTGCCCGTAACCGAGCCGCCGTGCGAGTTCCGCGAGTATAAAAAAGTCGGAGCGGGACTCTCCGACCGGCTCGACCATCCTCTCCCGTATCTTGAAGACGGAGTCGTACACCATGTAAGACTTATTTTCGTAATATGTGGATGCCGGCAGGACTATATCCGCATACGCCATGTCGGCGGTCATCTGACGGTCGATGCATACCAGGTAATCCAGTCCGCCAAGGGTCTTGCGCCAAGCCACGGACTGCGGCCAGGAGGTAATGATGGATGCGCCGAGGCTTATGAGCATCCTGATATGATAAGGGTCTTTCTCGATGACCGCCTTTGGCAGGGCGATTGCGTGGAATTCGCCCCGGTACTTGGTATAAAGCGGGAAATCGTTGTGGCCCGCCGCCTTGCAGGAGTCAGGGTTTGATATAAGGCCTCTTCGGTTTATGGGGAACTTGCTGCGGTTCATCTTGAAGCACTGGCCGCCCGGCACATCCAGTTGGCCTGCGAGCGCCCAGAGCGTCATTACCGCACGGATGGTCTGCACGCCGTTGCCGTTATACTCAAGCCCACTGTACATTACCGGCGCCGCTCCCGAAGTCTTCGCCATCCTTGCGGCAAGCGACCTGATGGTATCGGCGGGGACGCCGGTGATGCCTTCGACATAGTCCGGCCTGAAATGCCGGACATACTGGCTGAACTCCTCGAAGCCCGCCGTCCAGTCTCTTGCAAACGCCTCGTCGTAGAGCTCTTCCTCGATCAATACATTGCAGAGGCCAAGCGCCAGCGCGCCGTCCGTCCCCGGCCTCACAGGTATCCATTCGGCTCCGGGGTATTTTGCGATTGCGGTTTTTCGCGGGTCTATTACGACTATTTTCGCGCCCCGCTTGTGGGCGGCCTGTATTCTGATAAAATCGTCGGGGGGGCAATGGGCGGCAGGGTTCTTCCCCCATACCACTATAAGCCCGGCGTTCTCAATATCTGCGAACATGTCGATGTACATGCGCCCCATCGTCACATGTGGGGCAATCATCGCGAAGGCCACATAGCAGAGCGCGCCAACGCCCAGCGTATTCGGAGAGCCGTACGGGAACAGTACGCTGGAGGCAGACGAAACGGCTGCCCCGGCGGGCTGGAAGACATCGCACATCGCGCGCTCGAAACTCCCGCTCCCGGTATATATCGCCGCCGCCTCGGGGCCTGATTCCTCCTTTATCCGGCCCAGCCTGTCAACTATCTCGCCGTAGGCCTCGTCCCATGATATCCTACTGAACTCCAGACCGCCCTTGGGCCCGCTCCGCTTCATCGGATAGAGTATCCTGTCTTTGGAATACACTATCTCAGGGGAGCATTCGCCGACTTTGCATATCATGCCGAAGGGCGACCCTTCGTCGGCCCTGACAGCGGCCATGCGTCCGCGTTCGTCATATGTTATGACGACCCCGCAGCCTGCCGAGCATATGCCGCACAGGCCGCGCCTCTCGTTGCTTTTTAATCCCTCATCCGCCATTGCCGCCGTAGACCCGGTCCTTCCTCCGCTCATCGGTTATGCAGGTCTATGCGGCTCTTTTGACTTTTAAGGAAGGGAACATTAATTCGTCCACATAACACCACCCCCAGTTCTCGCCGGGTTCGAAAGACTTGATGATAGGGTGGCCGGTTGCCTGGAAGTGTTTGGTCGCGTGCTTGTTCTTGGAGCTGTCGCAGCACCCGACATGGCCGCAGGTCATGCACAGGCGCAGGTGCACCCAACTGTCCCCGGTCTTCAGGCAGTCCTCGCATCCGTCGGCACTGGGTTTGACCTCTTTTACCTGGTCCAAGTGGCTGCATGTTTTTTTAGGCATTGACAGCTCCTTCTTTTAAGTTTGTGTTTTTGCCTCAGCCCTCGGCCCGCTCAAGCTCACTCCTGTTCCACCCGCCCGTAACCGCGGCCGCTTCATAGGTGATCTGGAAGAAGGCGAGAAGTTCGCCGTCTGGGTCGCGGGCTGTGCGGACCGCCTCGTAGGGCAGGAGAAATTCGCTGAGGTCTTTGTTGTAAAAAGCCGCTTCAGGGCCGACCTCGAAATCCCTGAACCCCTCCGGTTCGGGATAGGCATAGGCGTAATAGACAGGGTCGGTTATCGGCCCTCCTCCCGGCCAGAACCCGCAGCTGCTGACTTCGTGGGAGTATGCCTCGATGGCGACATAATGAGCGAGGTTCGGGGCTGGCGGGTGCAGCGGGGCCCGGCGGCCAGAGAAGCGGGTTACGGCCATGTCGAATGCACCCCAGAAGAAATGCACGGGGCTGCACTTGCCGATAAACCTGGAACGGAAGGTTTTCATTACACGGTCGGACTGCACCAGTATGCGCCAGAGCCGGTTTACTGACTCTGAATCGTAAGATGCGTGCGTTACATCCTTATCGAAGGGTATACGGTTTTCCACCTCGACCGGCACCGGCCAGATATCAACCTCGATATCGAGATGCTTCAGCAAGTCCATGAACCGCCCGTAAAACTCCGCGACCGAATAAGGGGCAAGGGGGAACGAGGAGGTCTTGCCGTCGGAAGTATTAACGATAAGCCGGTGGTCATTGAAATCGAACTGGACCTCGAAGGTGCGCTGGCCGTACGGGATTGCGGAAGTGGTCATCCCGCGTGGGGTCACATACGATGTAACATGCCACCAGTGGTTGATGGGAGGCGCAAGTTTCAGCCGGACCTTTCCGACTATCTGGGCCCACATATGAAGGGTTGTATAAGTACCCTGCCAGTCCCTAAGGTGCAGGCTCGGCCAATATTCAAACTGCGTCGTCGGGTGTACGGGCATC
>DASXVI010000161.1:0-2999 GCA_036504315.1 Nitrospirota bacterium | reverse complement strand
TATGAAATCAGTAATGGAATTGATTTTATAATTAATAAAACCAAAGAGGACCGAGAAAACCATGATTTTACAATTGCGGTTGGGGCTGCAAATTCCGGTCTTACAATACATTGCACCAACTTATGCTCAAATTCACTTTTATATAGCCTCAGAACACATTGCCTAATTCGTAAATATAAACAAAAAGCAACTCGTTGGTTTGGCTTAATTATTGATACTTCGCTAAATTTACAAGGTGGGCTTGTTTTGGACTACTCTTGGGAACAATCCCAAGAGTTAGATGAAATGACAATGGGTCTTCCAGCAATAACTTTAAACGAAGCATTAGGAACGAAGAAAAAAATTGGTCGTAACGATCCATGTAAATGTGGAAGCGGAAAGAAATTTAAGAAGTGCTGCGAAAATAAATAAAATTCAAATCGCGCACTTGATTTTTTCAAAGTATTCTTGATGCTCTGAGTCAGCCTCTGAATTTTACCCTTTTTACTCCAAACTAAAATCCACCCGTGAGTTCTTCTGGCCTTCTTTCGGCTTTGGCTGAAGAGTCGCGCCCTGCGTGATGAATACCCGGCCCGGCTCTATCTTGCCGGACTTCAACAGTTCGGACAAACCCTTCTGCGCCCGCTCCTGTGCGAGGCCCCGCAAATCATCGTCGGTTATTTTCAGGTTCGTCAGGATGAGCTTCTCCATCTCCGCCGGGGGCAGGCTCTTGTTCAGGCCCAATATGTTCTTCGGCTTCGGGAACTTCTCCGCGCCGTAGGCCTTTCCCAAGTATTTCTCGTACTCAGCAGGCAAAATCGTAACCTCGTCCACCGTCACGCCAGCCTTGGTGTCTTTCAGTTTCTGGACCTTCAGCTTCCTGTCGAAAGCCACCCTGCGAAGCTCCTCCCTGTCGCGGTCCATATCCACATGGCCCTCTATCGAGAGCTTGAGCGCGGGCCTGTCGAACATCGCTTTCTCAATGGTGGCAACCTTCTTCAAGTCGTCCGGCGAAAGGGCCGACGAGCCGTAGCCAAACTCTACATATCCCAAATCCGGCCCGCCTCCGAAAATAGACCCGAGCAGCGCGAACGGAGAAGTCGCGGCCTTGACAAGCAGGTTCTTAAGTATCTTCAGGATTATCCGGCCTATGCTGAACTGCGGGTCGTCCGTCCTGCCGGTAACGGGCAGGTCCAGCTTTATCTGGCCGCTCCTGTCCTTCAATAGCGCGACGGCAAGCTTCACAGGCAGGGTGGTAGCCTTGTCGCTCTTCACCTTGTCCCCGAAATTCAGCTGGTCGATGAATATGACATTCGAGGAGTTTAGGGTCTTCTTCTCAATCTTGTACCGGACATCGAGCGAGAGCTTCCCTTTCTCAATCGTATAGCCAAGGTACTTGCCGGAATAAGGCGTTACAGGGCTAAGCTCCATATCCGCAAACCGCGCCTTAAGGTCAACGAACAGGTCGGAGGCGAGCGGGTTTACCCTGCCCGAAATCTCAAGAGGCGCAAACCCGTTAAAGGTGGAACGCAGGTCCAAATCCGCAGTCTTTTGCTCCTCGGATGTAAGCCCCGACACGCGGCCCGTGACCTCCGTCAGGTCGGCGGTATAGTTCGGCTGCACGCTCCTGTCCGTGAAGTTTATCCTGCCCGCCTGAAGCGATACCGTGCCGATAAGCACCGGGGTCTTCTTTGCAGGAGCATTTGAAACGGGCTGTCGCTGGGGCTGCGGCTGGAGAGCTGGTTTTGGCCCCTGGGCCGGTGGATTTTCCTCGACCATCACAGACTGGACATTCAGCGTGCCGTCCGCGTTCAGTATAAGCCGTGAGTAGAAATCCGCAAGCGCGACTTCGTCCATCCTGACCGAGAGCGGGTTTACCGAGATATCCATGCCGCGCAGGTCGAGCGCCTTCCAGTTCACGAACTCGTCGGCGTACTCCTTGTCCACCGTCCCGAACTCGTAGACCCCGGCCCCGCCCCTGTACCGCGTCTTCATCGACCCGTCCTTCTGCTGCGCAATGTCAAGGCGGCCCTTTGCGGCGAACCTGCCTCCGGTGACAAACACCTTCACGCGGTCATAGAAATACGGCTGGAACGGCGCGATGTCGATGTCCTTCAGGGCAACATCAAGCCCCGCGCCAAATGGCGTCAGGCTTACAGGCCCGGAGAGTTTGACCGCGCCCTTCTTGTCCAGCTTGAAGGCAAGCGAGGCCTTGCCCTTTGCGCCCTTCATGGTGCTGATACCGGAAGCTCCGAGCGTAATGCCTGTGAGCGCCATTTCCACCGGCTCTTCGTTCGTCAGGTCCGTTATTTTGGCAGACCAGGATTTGCCTTCCGCCTTGGATAATGTAACGCTCCAGGGGGCCTCGCCGGTTTTAGCCTGGGGGGCCGCTTTGGCTGACCCCTGTTTGACCAACCCCGCGAGGTTTAGCTTGCCGTCCTCATCCCGTATGACGGCCACCCTGCCTCCCTCGGTCTTGAGGCTGCCCAGAGTCGCCTGCCGTTTGCCGAGGTCCGCCGAGGAATCGTCAACAGAAAGTGACGGCACGCTCAGGAAATCGTCCTTCCCGCCCTGCTGGCGGAGCTTCAGGCCGGTCAGCTTCGCGGACAAATTACCGGCCTTCGCGTCGAGCTTGCCGTCCGCCTGAGTGCAGGCAAAATCCGTGAACATATCGAACTTGCCGTCCCGGATATCGAATGTCACCATCCCGGAATAATAGGGCGCGTACCGCTTCAAATCAAGACCGGCAAGGGTAAACCTGCCCGAGGCGTCCAGGGGGCTTATGCCGATGTCGCCCTCCACTCCCGCTTTTTCGTCCGCGTCCGTGCTGATTGCGGCCTTCAGGCCGAACTTGCTGCCCGGCGCGCTGTTGTAGTTTTTTACCCCTATCTCGTCGAGCCCGACCACCGTCTTGAATACCATCTGGCCGCGCTCGTCGGTGAAGTTTATCTTCCCGCCCTTTAACTGTGCGCGGTCCGCGATAATATAGAAACCGGGTTTTTCCTTAGGCGCAGGCTGCG
>DASXVI010000160.1:0-2997 GCA_036504315.1 Nitrospirota bacterium | reverse complement strand
AGGCCGACGAGTCCGACGGCAGTTTCCTCGTGCTCTCGCCGACCATCGCGGTCGTGACGAACATAGACGAGGAGCACCTCGACCACTACACCGGCGGGCTGCCACAGATAAAAGAGGCCTTCCTCACCTTCATAAACAAGATACCGTTCTACGGGCTCGCGGTCCTTTGTCTCGACGAGAGAAACCTTCAGGAGCTTATCCCGCAGGTTAAGAAGCGCTTCACGACCTTCGGGCTTTCGACCCAGGCCGATCTCTATGCCCGCGACATAAACTATTCCGGCATGGGTTCGAGCTTCGAGGTCTATAGGAAGGGCGAAAGCCTGGGCCGTTTCTCGCTCGAAATTCCCGGCCAGCACAATATATACAACGCGCTCGCGGCAATCGCTGTTGGGCTTGAACTCGATGTCCCGGTGGAAACCATACACGAAGCGCTCGCGGGCTTCGGCGGCCTCCACAGGAGGTTCTATGTGAAGGGCGAGGCAAAGGGCATAATGGTCGTGGACGATTACGGCCATCATCCGACCGAGATAAAAGCGACACTCGCAGGCGCGAAGAACGGGTGGGGTAGGCGCACCGTTATTGTGTTCCAGCCGCACCGCTACACGCGCACGCGCGACCTCCAGAAGGAGTTTTATTCGGCATTCAACCAGGCCGACAGGTTGCTCGTGCTGGATATATACGCGGCAGGCGAGAAGCCCATCGAGGGCGTGTCGGCGCAGTCCCTGTGCGACGGCATCAAAAGCCTCGGCCACAAAGAGGCGTACTATGTCAAGGATGCGGCCGGTGCGGTGGAATGGCTCGACAAAAACCTTGCGGAGGGCGACATACTCATCACGCTCGGCGCGGGCGATGTCTGGAAGATTGGCGAGACGGTCCTTGAGAAGTTGAAGTCATGAATGCATATGAAGTAATAATCGCCTGCGGGTTCCGGGGCGAAGTGAAGATAGACGAGCCGATGTCGAAGCATACCACGCTCGGCATAGGCGGCCCGGCGGATGTCATGGCATATCCGCTGGATGTGCAGGACGCGGCGGGGTTGATATCTGCGGCGTGGCGCGAGGGCGTTCAGGTAACCGTGACAGGGCTCGGCTCAAACCTGCTTGTATCCGATAACGGGATACGCGGAATAGTTTTGAACACCGCGAATATGTCGCAGGTAGAAGTCGATGAAGAAACGGCAACCGTCAAGGCGGGGGCGGGCGCAAAGCTGTCGGTGCTTGTAAGCAGATGCGCGGACGCCGGGCTTGCCGGGATGGAGTTTGCGGCAGGGATACCGGGCACGGTCGGCGGCGCGGTCAGGATGAACGCGGGGACGAAAACCGGCGAGATTAAGGACGTGCTCCTGGGCGTGACCGTCATCGGCAGAGAAGGCAATATAGCGGAAGCTAAGTCCGAAGATATGGACCACGCATACAGAAAATCAAGCCTGCCCGAAGGCGCGATAGCGGCTACGGCGGTTTTCAAGCTCTGCCGTGGAAACCCGGACGAGCTGAAGCGGAAGATAAAAGAAGCGATTGCCGCGCGCAAAGTCGCCCAGCCGTACGATGTGATGAGCGCGGGTTCGGCATTCAAGAACCCGCCCGGCCATTTCGCCTGGAGGCTTATCGATGAAGCGGGCATGAAGGGCGTGAGCGTGGGCGGCGCGAAGGTAAGCGAGAAGCACACGAACTTCCTGATAAACACGGGGAACTCGACGGCGAAAGATTTTAAAAGTTTGATGGACAAAGTAGTAGCGGCGGTAAAAGAGAAGACCGGGATAACGCTCGAACCGGAAATTAAAACAATAGGCGAGATATGATAGAGCAGCTTAAGGATAAAAAAATCGGTGTGATGATGGGCGGGCTGTCGGCGGAACGCGAGGTCTCGATGAACTCGGGCCGCGCGGTAGAGGCGGCGCTTCGCGAAGCGGGATATGATGTCCGTCCGATAGTGTTTGCCGGTCCCGATATCATAGAGGAAATAAAGAAGTCCGGGCCGGACGTAATATTCCTTGCACTGCACGGCAGGTACGGCGAAGACGGCACGATACAGGGCCTGCTCGAAATACTCGGCATCCCGTATACCGGGCCCGGCGTACTCTGCTCGGCCATCGCGATGGACAAGGCGGTGACGAAGGAACTTCTGATGCAGAACGGCATCCCGACCGCCGATTTCGTCAGACTCACGCCTGATATTTTCGATGCGTCTAAACTTGTAAACACGCTCGGCTGGCCGGTGGTTGTTAAACCCGCTTCGCTTGGTTCGACCATCGGCATGAGCTTCGTGTACGAAGAAAAGGACCTGCTCCCGGCGGTAGAGCTTGCGTTCAGGCACGACGACACCGTCCTGCTCGAGAGGTTTATAAAGGGCCGCGAGGTTACTGTCGGAATAGTCGGCGGGACCGCGCTTCCGGTGGTCGAGATAATACCGCAGGGCGGCGTGTACGACTACGAGGCGAAATACCAGTCTACCACCACGAGGTATGTATGCCCGGCGGAACTCACTGAGCGGACGACAAAGGTGATACAGGATTTGGCTGTGGATGTCTTCGAGGCGCTCCGCGGCGAAGGCGCAAGCCGCGTTGACTTCCGCCTGGACGAGGACGGCAAGCCGTGGGTGCTTGAGATGAATACGATACCCGGCATGACCGGCACGAGCCTTCTGCCGAAGGCGGCCAAGGCGGCGGGGATGGGCTTTGCGGCACTTATCGAGACCGTTTTACTGGAGGCGTTGAAGAGGCATGAGGCCAAAGCCAAAATACAGGGCTAAGAGGTCGGGAGGCCGTTTCGGCGCAAAGCTCCCGAAGCTGTTCGCGATTATGTTCGCGGCGGGCCTGCTCGTGTCGATACCCTTTGCGGCTCTGGCCGCGTACAGGTATGTAGCCGCGCTGCCGTTCTTCGCCGTTAGCGAGCTCCAGGTATTCGGGCTGCACCATGTGGAGAAAAAGGATTTCATAGCCTATATGGGCGACCCGTGCGGCAAGAGCATCATCGGGTACGATATGCCGGAGGTGTCGAG
>DASXVI010000159.1:0-4332 GCA_036504315.1 Nitrospirota bacterium | reverse complement strand
CCTTAAAGCCCGGAGCGGAAGAGCTTGAGTGGAAGTCGTTCAACCCCGCACTCGGCGCGCTCAAGGGCCGCTTCATGCTGGTAGACGACTCTATAATCTCCCACTTCCGCTCGGATTCCGGCCAGTATTCAGGCATAGAATTCATGGTGCAGGAATCGCCGGACAGGTACAAAAACCGGGGCGTGCTCTACCGAGGCGGGAAACGGCTGTCGGCGTGGAGCGTCGAGCTGGTCAGAAGGGAAACCGGTATGTATTAAAAGAATTTCATCCCCGCAATATTTCTCAAGAACTCCCGGACTAATCCCGATAAGACAATTACGAAGGCTAAAAAGCTATTTTCCCCTTTTCTTCGCTCTTTTTGCCATACCCCCCCCGAGCCGCATGGCTGCCTTAAAAGCGCCATGCGGTCTCTCCTCTTACTCAAAATACATTTTGACACTATATGTAGGATTATTTTATACTTATCCGTCTACATATGGTACTTTGTCTAATACGGCCGAAAATCAATGAGTAATTCATTTATTTTGGCTTCGGAGGTGACCCCGAAAAACCCGTAAATATAAATAAAAACGCGTGGATTTTAGCCTTGACAACCCAAAAACCGCTGTGTATACTCGCCAGTGTAGGTGGGGAAAAGTGGGTAGAAGTGGTAGGGAATTGGGTGGGCGTGGGGGAAACCCCGGCGCGGCCCTCGCCAACTGCCCGGCAGGCGCAGGGAGTTAAGAGGAGAAATCCATCGTGGCCGTTCCAATAGACCGGTTCCTCGGACAACATACATTCAGCCTCGACAATAAAGGCAGGGTAAGCATCCCCGCCGAATTCCGAGAGGTGCTTGCCGACCGTTACGACGATAAACTGGTCTTGATGAAGGACTACGACCGATGCCTCGTCGCCTACCCAGTTGAAGAATGGCAGAAGCTGGACGAAAAAATCAAGACGCTTCCCGCGAGCGACCCCAACGTCAAAAAATACATGCGCGTTTTCTATTCCTCGGCCAAGGTCTGTCAGATAGACGGGCAGGGCCGCGTCCTTATTCCGCAGGAGCTGAAGGCCTATGCCGGGCTTAGCCGCGAGGTAATGGTAGTCGGCCTCTCCAGCAAGATGGAGCTATGGGATATGGACGCATGGAAGAGGGAGAACCCGGAAGAGTTCCACGGCGAGATTGAACTCGCCATGGCCTCCTACGGCCTGTAAGACCAAACGAGGTTGTCCATGGAATTCCACCAGCCGGTCATGCTCGAAGAATGTATGGCCTGGCTGGCGGTCAGGCCCGGCGGGACATACGCCGACCTGACGCTCGGGCTTGGAGGCCACTCGGCTGAGATTCTCAGACGATGTGCCCCCGGCGGCAGGGTGGCCGGGGTGGACAAGGACCCGAGGGCCGCCGAGATAGCTTCCGAGAGGCTTAAAGAGTTTGGCGGCAGGTTCAGCCTTATCCGCGCCGATTTCCGCGAGGCCGCAGACAGGTTGAGGTTATCGGGCTTCGGCGAGTTGGACGGCTTCCTGATGGACCTGGGCGTCTCGACGATGCAGCTTAAGACCGCAGAGCGCGGCTTCAGTTTTTCGCAGGACGCCCCGCTCGATATGCGGATGGACACAAGCTCAGGCGAGACAGCGGCGGAACTTCTTGCCGAATTGTCCGAAGACGAGTTGACAAAGATAATGTACGAGTACGGCGAGGAACGCTGGGCCCGCGCGATAGCCAGGAAGATGGTCCTGGTCAGGTCCGCAGGCGGAATAAACACGACGCGGCAGCTTGCAGAGCTTGTCGCGGGCACGATACCGAGGAGGGCGTGGCCCCCGAAGGTGCATCCGGCGACCAGGACATTCCAGGCGCTTCGGATTGCGGTGAACGACGAACTCGGGGCGCTCACCGAAGCGCTCGGTGCGATGCTCGGGATGCTCAAACCCGGCGGACGCGCGGTGGTTATGTCGTACCACTCGCTTGAGGACAGGATAGTAAAAGAAACATTCAAGGACTGGGCAAAGGGCTGCAGGTGCCCCAAAAGTTTGCCCGTTTGCGTTTGCGGCGGGGTCGCGAGGCTGAAGGTCTTGACCGGAAGGCCCGTAACCGCGCAGGAGTCGGAAGTCGAGGCGAACCCGAGCGCGCGAAGCGCGAAGCTGCGGGCCGCCGAAAGAATATAGAGGCGCATCATGGAACTCTCATCTTCCCGTCTTTCAAACCTCAGGCAGAAGCGTTCAAGGCTTTTCAGAAAGGCCGGCGCGGCTGCGCTCGTCTGCTCGGTTGCCTGCATGATGCTGCTCATCGTATGGCAGAGCGTCCAGGTACGCAAGGTCGGCTACGAGATAGAGGCGCTGAAGAAGGAAAAGGCCGAGTTTGCGCGCGTCAACAAAAACCTCCAGATAGAGACCGCCACCCTTACCTCGCCGGACAGGATTGAAAGCCTCGCCCGCGAGGAAATAGGCATGACCGTCCCGGTGGACAAGCAGATAGTGCTGGTCAAGAGGGTAGCGCGCGGAAGCGGGCCGGCCGCCGAGAAGTCGAGCAGGGCCCAGAAGCCTTCCTCCGTCCCGGAAAAGTCGTAGCGTTATCATGGCGCGGGCCAGGGAGGCGGACAAGTACAGCATGAAAAGCAGGGTCATCCTTGTGGCGGCCCTTTTGATGACAGGATACATCGGCGTTACCGTCCGGCTCGTCTACCTTCAGGTAATAAACCAGAACAGGCTCGAGCGCAAGGCGGTCCGCCAGCAGCACGAGGTAGTCGAACTTCCGCCGAGGCGGGGGTCAATATACGACAGGACTGGCCGCGAACTGGCCGTCAGCATAGACGCCGACTCGATGTACGGCGTCCCGGCAAGCATAGAGGACCCGAAGGGCATTGCAAAGAGGCTTGCGCCTATTGTCGGCATGCGGGAGCGGGACATCGAGGACAAGCTTACCGGAGAGAAGAAATTCATCTGGCTCGCTCGCAAAGTGGAGCCGGGGATAGAGGACAGGGTAAATGCCGAGCTTAAGTCCGCCGGCAAGCCCAACAGGTCTATCGGCTGGCTGTCCGACAGCAGGCGCTACTACCCGAAGAAAGAGCTTGCGGGCCATATCTTGGGGTTTACCGGGATGGACAACCGGGGCCTGGAGGGGATCGAGTCCACCTACGAGAGTTACATCGGCGGGGTAGCCGGAAAGGCCGTCACGGAGAGAGACGGGGCGGGCAGGGAAGTCCTTTCGGTAGAAGAGGGCCACAACCCTCCGCAGCCCGGAAACGACCTCGTCCTGACGATCGACGAAAAAGTGCAGTATGTCGTCGAGAAAGAGCTGGACAACATCATGTCCAAATACTCCGCCGTCTCTGCGACGGCCATAGTGATGGACCCGAACACCGGCGCGATAATAGCTTTGGCGAACCGCCCGGCGTTCAACCCGAACAGCTACAAGGACTATCCGACGGCTAACTGGCGGGACAAGGCGGTCACGGACATATACGAGCCCGGTTCCACATTCAAGATAGTGACGGCCGCCGCGGCCTTCGAGGAGCGGGTGGTAAAGCCGACGGATATCATAGAGATAGGCAACGGCGAGATAAGCATAGGCGACCGCACCATCCACGATTCGCACAACGACGCAAGCCGGCTCAGTTTCGCCGAGGTCATCCAGAAGAGCAGCAATGTCGGCACGATAAGGGTGGCGTTGAAATTAGGGCCGGAGCGGCTCTACTCCTATGCGAAGGCGTTCGGTTTTGGCAGCAAGACGGGTGTAGACCTCCCCGGCGAGACAGATGGTAAGCTTAGAGATGTGAGGTCGTGGTCGGCAATCTCCATCGCGTCCGTGGCGATAGGCCAGGAAGTGGGAGTGACGCCGGTCCAGATGCTGAGCGCCATGAACACGATAGCTAACGGCGGCTGGTTTGTCAGGCCTTACATAGTTTCGCAGGTCCGTTCCGGCGACGGCACGGTGGTCCGTCAAGCCCGGACCGAAAAAGTACGCAGGGTGGTCTCCCCGGCGACGGCGGCAAAGCTCCGGGACATCCTTTGCAAGGTAGTCGAGGAAGGCGGGACGGCGGTCGAGGCGAATGTCCGCGGGTATCAGGTAGCGGGAAAGACGGGTACGGCCCAGAAGTACGACCCCGCGATACACAAGTACTCGAAGTCAAAATACTGCTCCTCGTTTGTCGGATTTGTCCCGGCTGAGGACCCGAAGATTTCGTGCATAGTAGTCGTCAACGAGCCGCACGGCCAGTATTACGGAGGCCTGGTTGCGGCCCCGGCGTTCAAGAGCATAGTCGAGAAGACGCTGACATATATGAGGGTGCCTACAAGGCTGCCCGAACAGACGATACTGGTGGAGAAAAGATGAGACTGATAGAGCTTCTCAGG
>DASXVI010000158.1:0-3257 GCA_036504315.1 Nitrospirota bacterium | reverse complement strand
CTCTTCCTTTATATCCTCGTACTGCGCGTGCAGGTCTACCATCGGTATCTTCATCATACTATCCTGCTCCTTATTTCTTCCTGTACCCTCATAACGACCTTCAGCGCGTCCCTGCCTTCACGGCCGGATACGAGCGGGGCGGTGCGGCCCGCGACGCATCCGATAAACGAAGCAAGCTCGGCCTTCAGCGGCTCTTCCTTGTCCACCTTTACCTTGCCGCCGGTAATATCCGGCCTGCCGTCCGGGTCCTTCTTGTTGGGTATCTTGTTATAGGCGTATATTTCCTGGTCCTGATAGTTCAGGGATATATATGTATCCGGTTGGAAGAGGCGTATTTTGCGTTCCTTTTTTATCGAAATCCTGCTTGATGTAATATTGGCCACGCAGCCTGAGGCAAACTCGATTCGGGCGTTGGCGATATCCACGTTCTTCGACACCACCGGTATCCCGGCGGCCCGTATCTCCTTAACCTCGGACTTGACGAGGCTCAAGATAATATCTATGTCATGGATCATCAGGTCGAGCACGACATCGACATCGGTAGACCTGTCCGGGTACGGCGAGAGCCGGTTGCATTCGATGAACATCGGGGTCGTAATCATATCCACCATCTTCCTGACGGCGGAATTGAACCTCTCGATATGGCCCACCTGCAATACGCATTTCTTCGCGTCGGCTATGGCGATAAGCTCGTCCGCCTCCTCTACGGTGACGGTGACCGGCTTCTCCAGCATGACATCCACGCCGCGCTCAAGAAAGAACTTCGCAAGCCTGTGGTGCTCGGTCGTCGGGGCTACTATCGAGACGGCCTGGACCTTGTCGGCAAGCTCCTCGAACGAACGGAACGGCGTCGTCTTGCACTTCTTCGCTATCTCCTGCGCCCGTTCAAAGTCTACATCGGCCACGCCTACAAGCTCGACGGCCTTCAACTCCGTATAGACCCTCGCGTGGTGCTGCCCCAGATGCCCTACCCCGACTACTCCAACCCTTATCTTTTCCATGGTGTTCTTTAGACTCCGACTATGCATATTCCCGCCTTGTCGGCGGCGTCAAGGAGCTCACTTTTCTCTAACATCAAAGTCTTCCCGGCCTCGATGGCCAGCACCTTCGCGCCGGCTTCGACGAGCGTCTCAAGCGTCCTAATCCCGGTTACCGGGACATCGAACCTCATATCGTGGCCCTTCTTGCTCACCTTCACGACTACGATGCCACCCTTGGCAAGCTCCCCCGCACGGCGGATACAGTTGTCCGTGCCCTCTACGGCCTCGACAGCCACGACCGACAAATCCTTCACCACCACGCTCTGGCCTATGTCATGCTCGGCGACGAACTTCGCCATCTGGAAACCGAATTCTACATCCCTCTTCTCGGCTTCCGACGGCTGCCTCTTCGTCATCACGCCCTTCTCGGCCAGGTACGGCCCCATGAAGGCGGTGGAGTCTATAAGCTCGATCCCGTTCTTTGCAAGCTCGTCCGCGACCGCCGCAAGGATAGTCTCGCCCTTCTTGTCCGGGAGGCTGGCCCAGAGCTTCGCGGAGGTCAGGTCCAGCTTCAGCAGGTCGGAGGTATACATCCTGCGCTTGACCACCTGCCCGGCCATGACGGCCCTTGTAACGCCCTCGCTCTGGAAGGTCTTGATGAGCTTGCCGAGCTGGGTGATGGAGAGCCAGTAGACCTTCGATGCGACATCCTCGATGGCCTTTTCAGTCTCCTCCGAGAGCGCGACTGCAATGACCTCGACGCCCTCGCGGCTCGCGTTCCCGGCCAAAATTAAGGGGAACTTTCCGTTCCCCGCGATTATTCCAAGTTTTTCCATACTTATCAGCGGATGACCCCGCGCTCGGAAGAAGATATAAAATCTAATAGGTGCTTGACTTCAGGCACAAGCTCGACTTCCGCCTCGACCTTGGCCCTGGCTTCCTTCAATATCAGCCCGCTCTTGAATATTATTTTGTACGCCATCTTGAGCGCGGATATGGACTCTGGAGAAAAACCCCTGCGGGACAGGCCGATGAGGTTCAGGCCGTGCAGCTCGGCGCGGTTGCCCGCCACCATCGAATACGGCGCGACATCCTGCGACACCGCGGAACCGCCGCCGATCATGCTGTGCGTGCCTATCTTGACGAACTGGTGCACCGCGGCGAGACCGCCCACTATGGCGTGGTCTTCTATTGTCACATGGCCGCCCATCTGGACCGCGTTGGCAATAACGATATTGCTGCCGACATGGCAGTCGTGCGCGACATGGGCATATGCCATCATGAAGTTGTCGTCACCGATGCTCGTGACGCCGCCCCCGCCCTGCGTGCCCCTGTTAAGTGTGCAGTACTCGCGGATGCGGTTGCGGTTGCCGATTACGAGCTTCGTCTGCTCGCCGCCGAACTTCAAGTCCTGCGGGACCTCGCCTATCGAGGCGAACTGGTATATAACATTGTCCTCGCCGATTTCGACGAAGGGTTTAATTACCACATGGGCGTTTATTACCGTGCCGCGTCCTATTGCGACATTATCCTCGATGACCGCGAACGGGCCTACAGTAACGCCTTCCGCGAGCTTTGCGCCCGGGCTTATTATTGCAGTTGGATGTATATTCAAAGTTCTCCGTCCTTATTACTTGGTCGTCATCGCCATGAATTCGGCTTCGCAGACTACCTTGCCTTCCACCTTTGCCTCGCCCCTGAACTTGCAGACCTTGCCCCGGTGCTGGGTCATCTCGACCTCGAACCTGAGCTGGTCGCCGGGGACGACGGGCTTTCTGAACTTGACCTTGTCGATGGCCATAAAATAGACCATGTTGTCCTTGTCGCCGTCTTCGGTATCGACGGACTGGTGGACGAGTATGCCTCCCGCCTGCGCCATCGCCTCGACCATCAGCACGCCGGGCATTATCGGCCTGCCGGGGAAGTGGCCCTGAAAGAAAGGCTCGTTTATGGTCACATTTTTTATCGCGACGATGTTCTTGCCCTTTTCAAGCTCTATAACCCTGTCAACGAGTAGGAAGGGGTAGCGGTGGGGCAGCATCTTCTGTATCTCGACAACGTCAAATATCATCTATCTATCCTCCGTTTTCGTAGTGCTTTTCTCTATTTCGGCAACCCTCTTCAACAGGTCGGTGAGCGTCTTTCTTATCTCCGGGAGCTTCTCGTAGACTACGGCGGACCTCAGCCAATCCTTGTGCGGTATGGCCGGGATGCCGGAATAGGCCTGCCCGCCGTCGAGCCCGCCGTGGACTCCCGACTTGGCGCCGACCGTTACCA
>DASXVI010000157.1:0-1715 GCA_036504315.1 Nitrospirota bacterium | reverse complement strand
ACCGACGGCCAGATTTATCTCGACCCCGGACTTTTTGACAAGGGCATACTGCCCGCCATCGACCTTCGGATATCCGTCTCCCGCGTCGGCGACAAGGCGCAGCTTGCGCCCATGCGCGATGTCGCAAAGAAGCTCAAAATTGAATACGAGCATTTCCTTGAAGTCGAGGTGTTCACCAAGTTCGGCGCGAAGCTCGACGAGGAGACGCTGAAGATACTGCGCCGGGGCGAGAGGCTCCGGGAGATACTTCGTCAGGACCGCTTCAGGCCGATGCAGGTAGAGGAGCAGGTCGCGACTTTCTACGCGCACGGGCAGGGCTCGCTCGACGACATAGAGACCGCCGGGGTATGGCCCTTTATCGAGGCTTATCTTGAGGAACTCAGGCTTCAGGCCCCGGATGTGCTTGAAGAGATACGCGAGGGGCTTACGCTTTCGACAAAGATGAAGTCCAGGCTCGACAAGGCGATAAAGAAGGTTTCGCGGAAGGAGCGCGGGGATGATATCGAGCAGGGAACTGGATGGCAAGAGAAAGAGCTACCGGTCGATACTGGGGATTGTCAAAGCGATGAAGGCCCTCTCGGCGGCTAATGTCCGAAAGGGCGGGGTCGTGCTGGAGAACACGCGCCTCTGCCGCGACTTCATCGACAGCGCGGCAGCCGTCGCCCCGTCGCTTCCCGGCGTTACGATAAAGAAGGCCGGCCCGAACAAGATGCTCGTCGCATTCGGCTCGCAGTACGGCCTGTGCGGAGCTTTCAACGAGCGTGTGCTGGAGGCGGTTTATCAGGCCGAGGCAAAGCTCGGCTGCGTCGCGTGGGTAGTCCTGATGGGCAGGCGTCTTGCGGAGCGCGCGCCCGACCAGATATGCTGCAAGCCCGTATTGAAGCTGGAAGCGCCCGGCTCAGTGGACGGCATAGACGACGCGATCGGCGACCTTTTGACCGTAATTTACGACAAGTACAGGTGCGGCGAGTTCGACGAGATATATTTCATATACCCGTCGTTTGCCGCCGAGATGCTTTCGATGAACCTGAAGCTCGTGCTCCCGCCCGAATTCGAAAGCACCGGCGAAGAGCCGCCGATGATGTACCTGGCGCCGCCGGAGCTTCTGGAAGGGCTCTTAAGGGAGCACTTAAGCATCCACCTTTATGCAACGATACTTGAGACCTTGATTGCCGAGAACGAGAGCCGGATGCGGAGCATGGACTTCGCGTCCAAGAACATCCAGAAAAAAATAGACGAGGCGACGCAGTCGTACAACTATGCGCTTCAGGAGGAAGTAACCGGCGAGTTGCTCGAAATTATTGGCGGATATGAGGCAATACGAAAAGGGGCCGAAGGTGTCTGAACTTGGCGGACGCCGTCCCGGGAGGATGCTATGCTCAGGAGCATAAAATCTTTGGAGCAGTTGAGGGTAATCGCAAAGCACCACCACAAAATCGGCACAACCTGCGAATGCCTTTTTGACGATGAAGAATGGACGCTTAGATACTTTATTGTCGAAGCGGGCGACGAGGGCAACGCGGCAAACAAGCTGCTTGTCTCACCCAAGGCGGTTGATTCGATACACTGGAGTACCGGCAAGCTGTTCACGGGCCTGACCCTCCAGCAGGTGAGCGACAGCCCGGCAATTGATATAGATGGCTGCATCTCGTGCAAGGACCAGATGGAGCTGCACAATTTTTACGGCTGGCCGCCGCCATATTGGTCGGTCGGCA
>DASXVI010000156.1:0-5967 GCA_036504315.1 Nitrospirota bacterium | reverse complement strand
GCTAAGATAGGGTTTTGATTGATTTTAGCCCATATTCTAATATTAAATCCAAACTGGCTTATAGGCAGGGAAATTTAGAGATAAGGGCGTTTAGTCCAACAAGGCGGCGATAATCAATTTTTTTCCGTGAGATACTGTTTTTACTCAGGACACGGCAGGATGTAACTGATACAATTACAGCAGCCGCATCCAGCGCGATACATCCCCCGGGTATAGAGAGCGGACAATGATTGAACTGACTGTGTATATAAAGATATTTACCACCCTGCTGGCTATAGTGAACCCGCTTGGGGTTATCCCGGTCTTCGTGAGCCTCACGGCCAACGCTACAGGCAAGAAACGAAGACAGACTGCGCGGACGACGAGTCTGGCTGTCGCGCTTGTCCTGATTGTGGCAACCCTGATAGGACAGCCGCTCCTGAATTTTTTCGGCATAAGCATAGACTCGTTCAAAGTTGGCGGTGGAATACTGTTGATGCTGATGGCGGTGGATATGATGCAGGCCAAGCCGAACCAAGTCAAGCAGACCCCGGAAGAGGCCGAGGAGGCCATCGACAAGGAAAGCGTTGCGGTGGTGCCGGTAGCCATACCGCTGCTTTCCGGGCCCGGCGCAATCTCTACCGTGATTATCTACGCGCAAGGCCCGTTCCGGCCGGTGCATATTTCGATGATTATAGTCATCATCCTGCTCGTATCGATGATTACGCTTGCAGCGCTGTATGTAGCGAGCCCTATCAGCAAGATTTTGAGCAAAACCGGGATCAATATCGCGACACGCCTGATGGGGCTTTTATTGGCTGCGGTATCCGTTGAATTTATCGTCGGAGGGCTGGGCCACCTGTTCCCTATCCTTGCAAAGTGAAGGCCGGTTTCCTCTGGCCTAATCAAGCCTGATATATACGATCTCCGGCGTATTGCCCGTCCGCATCGGCGGCCCCCAGGTACCCACCCCGTTTGTCGTGTAAATCGAGTAGTCGCCAATGCGGTGCAGGCCGTAGTCGTAACCGTTGTATATACGTTCGGTGATAAACCCGAACGGGAAAAGTTGGCCCTTGTGCGTATGTCCCGACAACTGCAGGCCCACCCCGGCAGCCGCAGCCTCTGCGATGCCGACGGGGGAATGGTAGAGCAGAACCGTGGGCTTCCCAGGGACGAAACCTGCAAGGGATTTCAGCAGCCTGCCCGGGATTTTGGTTTCACGCCTGCCCCGCACGGGATAGCTGATGCCGGCCAGTTGAAGCCCGTCCACATCCCTGACCTCGTCGTTTAAGACCGTTACCCCGGTTGTCTTCATGATGGAATAAACGTTCTCTACGCCTAAGTGGCCCTCGTGGTTGCCCGTGATGAAATAGACGCCTTCAGGAGCGCGCAGGCCGTGTAGAGGGCCGGCAAGTTCGGACAATGACCCGTCCATGCCGTCGAACAGGTCCCCGGTTATGACAACCATGTCAGAACGCAGCCCGTTGACCTTCGTCACGAGGCTCGACAGGAAATCCGCCCGGTAGACATGGCCCAGATGGACGTCGGAAAGCTGCACGATGGTCTTGCCCTTCCAGTTTCCCGGCAGGTCTTTTATCGTAACTTCGACATTGGTTATCCGGGGATGGAACGCGTTCCAGACGCCGTAGCCCGAATAAACCAGGGCCACGGAGAAAAGCAATCCGGCCGTTATCATAGTGTTGGCCCTTCGCCCGATAGACCGGGCTATGCCTACCACCAGCCAACCGGCAATTGCGGCGACAAAAAGGTAAAAGAACAGCCCCAGCCAGGACCACCCGAAGAAATAGAATGCCCTTGTAAGGGCGTTGTCGCGCAGGTGGGAAATATATGTGGCGAGAATGGCGCTTGCGTACAGAAAGGCAAGCAGTCCGGCGAGGCCCCTTTTGTATGCTTTTCTTGATATTCCAAAGAAACGGACGAGCGAGAAATACAGGAAGATATGGGCGCAGAACGAAACGCCGAGCGTGAATGTAAGAATGGTTCTGAAATTAACCACGAGAAATTCTCAAGCCTGCCTGTCAATTCAAGACAATTACAGCCAAACTGCACACTATGTTATGAGCAACCTTATCATATTGATAATCCTTAACGCAAGTGGCAAGAAAAACGCTGAGGGGAGTGACTTGCCTGACTGCCCTATCGGTTAGCAGCGAAAAAATTACTAATAAATTCTTGAAAATATATGATATATGAATTACTATTGATTATATCCTTATTGGACTTCTTGAAAGAGTAACAGCCTCCTTAGATTTTTTCATCTTATCGATATTATTTCACCATAGTGATTAGGGTTTCACGTTCATGCGGTTCTCAGAGCCTTACCTGTAAGACCCTGTATGGGAGAGCATAGATGAAACCTATGAAGACTATCTCAGCGACCGCGGTCTTTCTGTCCGTTTTTATTTCTCTTTCAGCCGGAGCCGAAAAGAATGGTGCTGGAGAACCAGTTCCTTTGAATAAGCAAATATTGATAACGCAAAAAGATGCCGGCCGGACAATCGAGGCCCGCGTTGGAGATACTATCAGGCTCGAATTGCCCGCGCATGGCGCCGCCGGCTACACCTGGCAGGCCGAAGGGTTGAACGAGGATATCCTGAAAATATCAAAAACGGAGTCGATGGTTGAACCTGACAAGAGCATGGTAGGGAGGCCGGTTATCGTCATATGGCGTCTTGAAGCAGTTGCCGCAGGTGAAGCTCAACTCAAGATGCTGTATTTCAGGCCTTGGGAAGGAAAAGGGAGCGCGGTCGGAAGTTTCGCTGTGAAGGTTAGAATTACCGGACAACCGAGGGTAAAATGAAAAGACTATCGACGGTAGTTATCCTTTCAACCGTTTTCTTGTTCTGCTGGACCGTCCCATCTTATTCCGGGAATTTTGACTCAGGAATAATATTGGCACCAGGCCAGGTGAGGGCGGCGGGTGCGAAAATGGCCAGCCAGAAGGCCCCTCTTGAGGGACGCAGGCTTGTCGGGCCGCAAGGCCACGGCGCGCCTCTTCTGACGGCTTCACAGACGGTGGAACCGGCCCTCACCCCGGAGAACCTGAATGCCTTAATCAAGTCAAGCGGCGCGAACTGGACCGCGGGCGAGACCTCGATGTCGAAATTAAGCCTTGAGGAGCGCCGTGCCCGCCTTGGCTTCTCCGAGGCGCCTCTGCCGAGGGAGGGCAGGGCTGCGGCTCAGATGGCGGCCTCGACTTTTACCCTTCCCGCGCTTCTCGACTGGCGAAACAACGGGGGCAACTTCGTCACGGCCGTCAGGGACCAGGGGGCTTGCGGGTCATGCTGGGCGTTCGGCTCCACTGCCGCCCTCGAGTCCAAGGCCCTTATAACCGCCAACACGCCGGGGGTAGACCTGGACCTCTCGGAGCAGGTGGTCCTGACTTGCAGCGGCGAGGGTTCCTGCGGAGGAGGCTGGCTGGTCGACAATTTCTTTGTGGACAACGGAGCCCCGCCGGAGGCCTGCTATCCCTACAGCGCCAAGGACTCGATCTGTTCCGACGCCGCGGCAAACTGGAAAAAGGTGGCGTACAAGGCTCAAAACTATACATGGATAATCCCTTACGGCACCCAGAATACCGCCGCCGCGCTGAAGGGCGCGCTCAACACCTTCGGCCCGCTGGTTGTCACCTATGCCGTATACAGCGATTTTTACAATTACACCTCCGGGGTTTATACGCATACAAGCGGCGGACTCGTGGGCTATCACGCAGTCTCGCTGGTCGGCTACGATGATGCGGCGGGCTGCTTCATTGTAAAGAACAGCTGGGGCGGGAACTGGGGCGAGGACGGCTTCTTCAGGATAGCTTACAGCGAGGTGACCGGAGATACGGACTTCGGATACGAGGCCCTTGCCTATGGCCCGACGACCAGCAGCCTGGGTTCCGCGATAATAGCGCCCAGGGACGGAGAGGGCGTAGGCGGCGTGTCCAAGACTATAACCGGAGTTGCCACATCCGCCATCGGCGCGGCGCTGCAGAGGGTGGATGTGTCAACGGACGGCGGGACAAGCTGGAGCGCGGCGGATTCGACTTCCCCATGGAACTACTCCTGGACGCTCCCGCCGGAAGGCGCCTATGAAATTCTAACCAGGGCCGTTGACGGTGCGGGCCATGAGGAGGCCGCAGGCGGCGGCATCACCGTTTATGTCGACCACACGATGCCGTCGTCGAACATCTCCTTGCCCCTGAACGGCGCGGTAATAAGCGGGCTGGGCTGCACCATAGCCGGCACGGCCAGCGACGGGACAGGCTCCGGCATCAAAAAGGTCGAGGTCTCAACGGACGGCGGAGCAACCTGGAGCCTGGCGACAGGCGCCAGAAACTGGACCTTTGTCTGGACCCCGCCCGCGATAGGCGGCTATGTGATAAAGTCCAGGACAACAGACATGGCCGACAATATCGAGACGGCCTGCCCGAGTGTAGCCGTGAACGCAATCTGGCCGACCTCTTCCATAACCGCGCCGCTGGCAGGCGCTACTATTAGCGCTTCGCCCGTCACGATAACCGGCACGGCCGTGGACAACTCCGGAGCCGGTATCCTGAGGGTGGAGGTCTCCATAGACGGCGGCAAGACATGGGCGACCGCCGCGGGTACGACAGACTGGTCATACGGATGGAACCTGCCGCCTCGCACGGAAAGCGACTTTGCCATAAAGTCGAGGGCTACGGACATGGCCGGCAATATTGAAGTAGTCGGAAGCGGCATAACTGTGATTGTGGATAATGCCGGGCCTGCCGCTTCGCCCCAGCCGACATGGGTAGCCCAGACGGGTTCCCCGGATTACGATATCCTCCTGGCCGTGACCACGGACAAGCAGGGGAACGCATATACGGCGGGCTATTCCCAGGGCCAGAGGGCGGGTACCGGGTTGCCTTTTGAAGACCTCGTCGTTGCAAAATACGACGCCGGCGGCGCTCGGCTCTGGGTCCGCACAATGCAGGCCGTCAAGACCGGGGGCGGGTATGCCGAACCTTACGGCATCGGCGTGGACGGGATCGGCAATGTGTATGTCGGGGGACAGGTATGGGGCGCGCTCGAGGGGGCCAGCTATTCCGGCTGTCAGGGCACCGACAGCTGCTATGCCGACAACTTCGTGGTCAAGTTCGATATGTGGGGCAACAGGAACTGGACGAAGGAATGGGGGACGATAGACGCAGACCAGTCCTACCAGAACTGTCTTGCCGTGGACTCGCTCGGAAATTCCTATTTCCAGGGAGTAGCGTTTGACGACGCCGCATTCACATCCGGGGTTTATATAACCAAACTTGACACAAACGGCAGTATTATCTGGAAAAAAAGTGTACCCGCACAGAGTGCGACCCCTTACGGTATTGCCCTGGACGCGGCTAATAACATTTACGCCTCCGGAGAGATATTGTGGCAGAGCTTTGACGGTCTTGAATATGCCGGAGGGCAGTCGGACATTTACATAATAAAATACGACCAGGCCGGCAACATAATCTGGAAAGACACACAGGGGTCCAAGGATATCGAGAGAGGGCTGGATGTCTGCGTCGACCAGGGCGGGAATTCTTATGTGGCAGGCTTCACATATGGCGGACTTGACGGCAGCATAAACTCTGGAGACCTCGACCTTGTCTTAATCAAGTACGACAGGGACGGCAACAAAGTGTGGTCGCGGCAGATGGGTACAGTCAGCGGCGAGATGGCCCTCTCCGTCGATACGGACCCGGCCGGAAACATCTGCGTCATAGGCTGGAGTTTCGGAGACCTTGACGGAAACGCCTGCCATGGGGCGACCGACATGGTATTTCTGAAGTTCGACACGAATGGCAATAAGCTGTGGTCGAGCGAAATCGGGACATCCGATTATGAAAACGGTATGAGCATTGCGGTGGACCGGACAGGCAATATCTACGGGGCGGGGAATACGCATGCGACCCTTGGGGCGGCCAGCGCAGGAAGTTCGGATTTTGCACTGGTAAAGATGCCTCCCGGCGCGGTG
>DASXVI010000155.1:0-5590 GCA_036504315.1 Nitrospirota bacterium | reverse complement strand
AAGGCATAACCTCGGGAGGTTGTCCCATGAAATACAGGGTCACAATTTTAGGCGCGGTTTTCAGTTTTTTCGTACTCGGGTGCCTGTGCGCGGACTGTTCAATTGCAGCCGGCAAGCCGCATGAGTTCTCGGCGGTGATGGTGACAAACGACGGCGGCAACGAATCAAATACGCTCGTCCATTTCTCCGCGGACAAACAGCGGCTTGAACCGGCCCAGAAGGGCAAGGAAGAAGGACAGGCCGTTATAATCATGCGGCTGGACAAGGAAATCGCATGGACTCTGCTGCCGTCCACCAAAACTTATCTCGAGCTCGCAGTAGCAGGCCAGAAGGAGAACCCTCTCTTTGGCGAGGAGGGCGTCGTCAAGCGCGAGAAGATGGGCAAAGAGATAATAGAAGGCCATCCGACCTTGAAGGAAAAAAATTTTATAGTTTACAAGGACGGGACAAAGGAGAAAATAATTGTCTGGAAGGCGACCGACCTCGACCTGCCCATAAAAGCGGCGGCGGAAGATGGAAGCTGGAGCTACCTCCTCACCGACATTAAAGTGGGAAAGCAGGAACCGGAGCTTTTCGAGGTCCCGAAGGGCTACAAGCGCGTGGAGTTGCAGCCGTCTTCCACTTCGGGCTTGCCTGACGGCGGAGACGGTGAAGAAGGCCGGGATGGCGACACCCTCGAGTACCAGCCGGACGATATTCCAGAAGGCCGGTAATACATGGCCCTCCATGTTCTGTAAGTCATTCGAGCCAAGGAGAGAGAATGTTCAGAATAGCGAGTTACTCAGTCGTACTTCTGTTATGTTTGTGTTCACTATGTTATGCGGGCGACCCGCACAAGTCCGCTGGCGTCGTATTTTATCAAAGGGGTGTGGAGCAGGCTCAGAAAAACGATATCCCCGGCGCAATAGTCTTTTTTAAGCAGGCCATAAAAGCCGACCCTGCTTTTGCCCCGGCCTATAACGGGCTGGGCATGGGGCTCTTCGTCCAGAAAAAATATAAAGAGGCCGAGGAAAACCTGAAGAAGGCGGTCCAGGCTGACCCCCGGCTTGTGAAGGCCCATTACAACCTCGGAAACCTGTACGCGGACCGGAACAGAAACGAGGAAGCCGTAGCCGAATTTAAAAAAGCTACCGAGCTCGACCCGAAATTCCCGTCCGCTTACAGCGGCTGGGGCATGGTCCTCGTCGAAATGAAAAAATACGACGAGGCGATAGAAAAATTGCGGATAGCCGCAAAACTCGACCCCTCGCCGGACGCGAAAACGAACGAGATTATAAAGAAGATAGAAAAGATGAAGGCGGCGGACAAAAAACCCGCCGGACAGTAGGAAGGGAGACTAAGTATGCGGACGCTCCGGCTTGCGATGGCGCAGATAAACAGCACCGTCGGCGACCTTGAAGGCAACCTTGCGAGCATAAAGAAATACATCGGCATGGCGCGTGACGAGGGCGCGGACATTGTCGCGTTCCCGGAGCTTGCGCTCACCGGCTATCCGCCGGAGGACCTTCTGCTTAAATCGCAGTTCATCAGCGACAACATCGAGGCCCTTGGAGAAGTCGCCGCCGCATCGAAAGGCATCTGCGCCGTCGTGGGTTTTGTAGACCGCGCCGACGATATATACAACGCGGCCGCGTTCATATCCGACGGCAGGCTGGTCGATACATACCACAAGACCTACCTCCCCAACTACGGCGTCTTCGACGAATACCGCTATTTTCAGGCAGGAAAGGGATACCCCATCTATGTCGTCAACGGCATAAAGGTCGGGGTGAACATCTGCGAGGATATCTGGTACCCGGACGGCCCCGCGAGGTCGCAGTCTCTGGCGGGCGCTGAAGTTATAGTGAATATAAACGCGTCTCCCTACCATATCGGCAAGTGGCGGTTCCGCAAACATATGCTGACAACCCGTTCGGCCGACAACCTCGCCATAGTCGCATACATAAACATGGTGGGCGGACAGGATGAGCTGGTATTCGACGGCCACAGCATGGTATTCGACGAAAAGGGCCGGATAGTTGCCCAGGGTCCGCAGTTCACCGAGGGGCTTGTCGTCACCGACCTCGATGTCGAAGGCGTATTCCATTCACGCCTGCACGACCCGCGCAGCCGCAGGGAGCGCTACCGCTTCGAGGGCGACGCCCTGCGGGTGTTCAATGTGGATATCCCAAAAAAGGAAAAGCGCGTCAAGCTTGTCCCGGTCGACCTCTTTGAACCTCTCGAAGAGATGGATGAAGCGCTTCAGGCTCTGGTACTCGGTACGAAGGACTATGTAAGAAAGAACGGTTTCTCGAAGGCCGTCGTCTCGCTCTCAGGCGGGATTGATTCCTCGCTCGTCGCCGCGATTGCGGTGGAGGCACTGGGAAAAGAGAATGTCGTCGGCACCTTCTTCCCGTTCAAGTACACATCCGCCGAAAGCGCCGAGGACGCGAGGGCCCTTGCGGAAAACCTCGACATCCGCCTGATAGAGATACCCATCGCTCCGGTATTTGAGAGCATGGAGGACTCGCTCGCGGCCGTGTTCGCGGATGTTAAGCCGGATGTGACCGAGGAAAACCTTCAGGCCCGGATACGCGGCAACCTGCTGATGGCGATTTCAAACAAGTTCGGCTGGCTTGTGCTGACTACCGGCAACAAGAGCGAGATGTCAACGGGATATGCCACGCTCTACGGCGACATGGCCGGAGGCTTTGCGGTAATCAAGGACGTCCCGAAGACAATCGTCAACGGCATATGCAGGCGGATAAACGACAGGGCCGGACAGGAGATAATACCGGAGCGGGTGCTGTCAAAGGAGCCTTCGGCGGAGCTTGCGCCCGGCCAGAAGGACTCGGACTCGCTCCCGCCCTATGAAGTACTCGACCCCATCCTTCGCGCGTATGTCGAGGAGGACAGGGGATTTGAGGATATGCTGCTGATGGGCTTCGACGAGGCCGCCGTGAAGCGCGTGATAAAACTCGTGGACTCAAGCGAGTACAAACGCCGCCAGGCGCCTCCCGGAATAAAGATAACCCCGCGCGCCCTCGGCAAGGACAGGCGCTTCCCGATAACCAACCGGTACAAAAGCTTCTGATGCCTTTCGGCACCCTCTATATAGTCGCGACCCCTATCGGCAACCTCGAAGACATCACCTTCCGGGCTGTGCGCATCCTGAAGGAAGTGTCGCTCATCGCGGCCGAGGACACCCGCCACACCCAGAAGCTCCTGACGCATTTCGACATACACAACCAGCTCACGAGCTACCACGACCACAACAAGGAGACCAAGTCCGAGGTTCTCGTTGCGCGCCTGAAGGAAGGCGGCAGTGTCGCGCTCGTCTCCGATGCCGGGACTCCCGGGATATCCGACCCCGGCTATTACCTGATTAACCGGGCAATAGAGGAAGGCGTGGAAGTAGTCCCAATACCAGGGGTCGCCGCCGCGGTTGCGGCCCTGTCCGTGTCCGGCCTCCCGACGGATTCGTTTGTCTTTGAAGGGTTCCTGCCTTCAAAAAAGTCTCAACGGATAAAGAAGCTCGACACGCTTAAGGATGAGCCGCGGACGCTGATATTCTACGAGGCCCCCCACCGCATCTCCGAAATGTTGTCCGATATGGCTGCCGTATTCGGGGACCGGAGGGCCGTCCTCTCGCGGGAATTGACAAAAATTCACGAGGAACACCTGCGCGGCTCTCTGCATGATATAATTAAAATACTGGAAGAGCGCCCGGCGAGGGGCGAGATAACCCTTGTGGTGGAGGGCGTGAGCAAAAAACCGTCTGAACTCTTCGTAATATCCATCGAAGACCATGTAGACAAGGTTGTCCGGGAGACCGGGGTTTCGAAGAAGGATGCCATTGCCGAGGTCGCCAGACTTCGCGGCGTGCCCAAAAAGTCCGTTTACGATGAGGTGATGAAAAAATGACAAAACGACTGCGGACTATTTTCTTTGCAGTATTCCTGACGCTTGCGCCGGTTACGGCCTTCGCCGCGACCGGTTTCGACGGCGTGAAGGAGTACACCCTCGACAACGGCCTGAAGGTACTGCTCCTTGAGGAGCACAAAGCCCCGGTGGCGGTGTTCCAGATATGGTACAAGGTCGGCTCGATGTACGAGGCATACGACAAAGCAGGCATTTCCCATATGCTGGAGCATATGATGTTCAAGGGCACGAAGAAATACGGCCCGAAAACATTCTCGCGGCTCGTCCAGAAATACGGCGGCTCGGACAACGCATTCACTTCGCAGGACTATACCGCCTATTTCCAGACATTCAATTCCGACAGGATTTATCTATCCCTCGACTTAGAGTCCGACAGGATGCGGAACCTTTTGCTTGACGACAAGGAGTTCCAGTCCGAACGGATGGTCGTGACGGAGGAGCGCAGGACCAGGACGGACAACAACCCCGAGGCAGCCCTGGGCGAGACGACGCAGGCCGCCGCCTTCCAGGTGCATCCCTACCACTGGCCTATTATAGGCTGGATGACGACGATAAAGAGCTGGGAGATATCCGACCTTAAAAACCACTACAATACCTTCTACCAGCCGAACAACGCGACTATTGTAATCGTGGGGGACTTCGACTCCGAAAAAATGCTGGGGGAAATAAAGAAATCGTTCGGAAGCATCCCGAAGGGGCCGGAGCCGCCGAAGGTGAAAGTTGCCGAGCCTGAGCAGAAAGGCGAGCGCAGGGTCATGGTCAAGAAGGAGGCCCAGCTTCCGTCGGTCGTCGCGGTATATCACACGCCAAACCAGGACAGCCCGGACACCTACGCGCTCGATGTGCTTGAGACAGTGCTCTCGGGAGGCGAGAGCAGCAGGCTTTACCGCAGCCTCGTCTACGAAAAGCAGATAGCCCAATACGCCGGAGCGGGTTACTCGGGTGTCTCGAAAGACCCCGATACCTTTGAGCTTGCCGCTGGAGTGATGCCGGGCAAGACCGTGGAAGAAGTCGAGAAGGCACTTTATGCAGAAGTTGAAAAAATCAAGGACGCGCCGGTATCCGACCACGAACTCCAGAAGGCCAAGAACCAGATTGAATCCTCCTTTATAATGGGGCTGGATTCCGATTTCAACCGCGCGATGATGCTCGGACGGTACGAGTCGGTCGGCTCATGGAAGTTCCTGCTGGGCTATCTCGACGGCATACGGAAGGTGACTGCGGCCGACCTCAAGAGGGTCGCCGGAAAGTACCTGACCGCAGACAACCGTACCGTGGGCATCCTTGTGCCGCTTCCGATAACAACCCCGAAAGAAGAAATGCCTGCCCCGCACGCGCCCGGCGCGGGCATACGATAAGAGGAGCATGAGATGAAACGAATACCCATGATAATGATGCTCGTCTTGTTCCTGACCATCCCCGCCGCCGCGCAGGAAGCGCCGCCGGTCACAGCAAGCGCAGCAGGCTCCCAAAGCTCGATCAAGGGCCCGGTCGGCGACCGCTACCTCCTGTCGAACGGGATGGTGTTGTTAGTGAAGGAAAACCATACTCTGCCCATCGTCACGATGAGCATGGTAATCAAGGCGGGCTCGATAGTAGAGCCCGAAGATAAGGCGGGGCTCGCAGGCCTGACCGCAGGGCTTCTCATGAAGGGCGCGGCCGGGATGAG
>DASXVI010000154.1:0-2091 GCA_036504315.1 Nitrospirota bacterium | reverse complement strand
AAACTGAAGAAATTCAGGAAGGTGGCCCCCGGCGACAAGCTGAACGAGAAGGGTATCGATATCGAGACCGTCCCGGCATACAATACGAACAAGGCGTTCCATCCAAAGTCAAACCGCTGGGTCGGGTATATCTTTACGGTCGAAGGAGAAAGGCTTTATATCGCGGGCGACACCGATTATATACCAGAGATGAAGAGCATAAAATGCGATATCGCGTTCCTGCCGGTTTCGGGCACATATGTCATGACGGCGGAAGAGGCGGTGCAGGCGGCCCAGGACATCAAACCCAAAGTCGCCGTCCCGATGCACTACGGTACGCTGGCCGGAACAGTCGCCGACGCCGAGAGGTTTAAGAAACTGTATAAAGGCGAGTCCTTTATATTCAAGGCAATAAAATAGTTTTAGAAGGGTAAGAAGTATGAAAGTCTGGTATTCCTTCCTTGAACTGCCCACGGGGCCCGCCTTTGCGGTCGCGACTGAAAACGGTATTTGCAGGCTGGCCCTCCGCTTTAATTCCAGTGAAGAACTCATAAGCGAGCTTCGGCGCTCTTTTTCTGGGGAGCCTGTCGAAAGCTCGCCGCTCCTCGGGAGGCTTGCGCGTGAGCTGAAAGAGTATTTTTCCGGCAGGCTGAAGGAATTTACCGTCCCGCTGGATGTCCCCGGTACTGAATTTCAGAAGGAGGTATGGGAACATCTAAGGAATATCCCGTTCGGGCAGGTGAGGACTTACGGCCAGCTCGCGGCTGCAATCGGGAACCCTCTGGCGGCGCGGGCGGTGGGAGGGGCGGTCGGCTCGAACCATGCTGGTATCCTCATCCCGTGCCACAGGGTAGTCCCGGTTTCGGGTAAGGCCGGCGGGTTCGGTTGGGGGCCGGATGTCAAGAAAAAGCTTCTGGCGGTCGAGGGCCTCTCCGAGCCTTACCTCTAAAACCCGCGTACCTGCCTCTGGGCCTCGTATGTCACGATTGCCACCGCAGACGACAGGTTTATGCTTCGGACCTCGCCCCACATCGGGATTTTGAAAATATTATCAGGGTTTTTATCCAGGATTTCCTGCGGCAGGCCCCGGCTTTCCGGCCCGAATACGAGGAAATCGCCGTCGGTGTAGGAGACCTCGGTATACAGCTTGTCAGCCTTAGTGCTAAAGTATATATAGCGGCTGTCCGAATACTCTAAATATAGCTCATCAATGCTGTCGTGGACGGATAGCCTGACATGGGGCCAGTAGTCGAGCCCGGCGCGTTTTAAGTACCTGTCCGAGAGCGAGAAACCGAGCGGGCGGATGAGGTGCAGCTCGCAGCCGGCCGCGACCGACAGGCGGGCTATGTTTCCGGTATTGGCCGGGATTTCCGGCTGGAACAATACAATGTGCATCGAAATCTCCGTTGATGGCGAATTGTAGTAATTAACCTGTAAATTGTCAAAGGCAATATGGCGGCAAGACCAAAAAAATTCAAACTCTTCGGGCAGTTCCTGTGCGAGCGGGGCGTCATAACCCGTGAAGGCCTGTTCGACGCGAGGGTGCACCAGCGCAAAAGGAACAGACGGATAGGCGAGATTGCCGTCGGTTTGAAGATGCTGACCTCCGAGCAGGTGGAAGAGATACTCTGCATCCAGGAAGAGGAAGACGGCCTCTTCGGGGAGGTTGCGGTCGAGCACGGTTTTCTCGCGATGGCGCAGGTGGATATACTGTTGCGGAAGCAGGAGGGTGAGCATCTCTTCATAGGCGATGCGCTGGTGGAGATGGGCTCTCTGACGAAGGAGCAGCTTATCAGTGAACTGAAAGAATATAATTTTGAAAAGATAAAGCACATGGTCCCCGGCGAGGTCGCATGAGGGGGCCCCGCCTGAACATCCTCCTGTTTGTGCTGACCATTTTCTCGACGCTCTTTGCGGGCGCGTATTTCATTGCCGAGTACGACCTCCTCGCGGACTTCCCAAAGTATTTCCTTACCGGACTTATAAAAGGCATACCGTTCTCTCTGCCGCTCCTGCTCATCCTCGGGGCGCACGAGTTCGCGCATTACTATACTTCCCGCAGGCACAATGTAGATGCTACGCTCCCATACTTCATCCCGTTCCCGAACCTCT
>DASXVI010000153.1:0-4775 GCA_036504315.1 Nitrospirota bacterium | reverse complement strand
TGTCGGCCTTTGCCCGGAACTGAATGTTTCGAGCTTCGGCGATACTCCGGCGGAAGCCGAGACTTGTACAAGAGAGGCCGTAACCGCTTTTATCGAGGCATGCAGGGAAATGGGCACGCTTGACCAGGTGCTGGCGGAATCCGGTTACGCGATAGAGGGGGACACTTGGACGCCCCGCAAGCCGGTGGCCGAGAAAGAATTCAGGATAGCCGTTTGATATGCCGAAACTCACGCCTATCCATTTCGAGCTTTTGATAAAAGTATTCGAGCTTGAAGGCTTTGCCGTAATGAGGACAAGAGGCGACCATATTATAATGACCAAGCCGGGGGTGCTGAGGCCGGTTGTTATAAAATCGAGCCCGAAAGAAGTACCGGTTACTCATATAAAGACAAACTTGAATACGGCAGGGATTTCACGGGAAAGATATTTCGAAATCCTTGGCATAATTAATTAAATCCTGACGGAGGATTTATGGACATCAAGAAGTATGTTTCCGATACAGCCGCGAAGGCGAAGGACGCCGCGAGGAAGCTCGCGAAGATACCGACCCAGACGAAGAACGATGCGCTTCTGCTGATGGCCGACCGGCTGATGGCGGCGGAGGCGGAGCTTGTAAACGAGAACTTCAAGGACATCACCGCAGGCGAGAAGAAGGGGCTTAGCAAGGCGATGCTCGACCGCCTGACGCTCGACCCGTCGCGCATAAAATCTATGGCCGACGGACTGCGCGAGATTGTCGCCCTGCCCGACCCGGTCGGCGAGATAACCAAGGTATCGACCCGGCCCAACGGGATGCAGGTCGGGCGCGTTCGCGTGCCCATCGGCCTCATCGGGATAGTATACGAGTCCCGTCCGAATGTCACGGCGGACGCGGCCTCGCTATGTCTTAAGACCGGCAACGGCGTTATACTGCGCGGCGGCTCGGAGGCGATACATTCCAACCTCGCAATCGTCAAGATACTCCAGGCCTGCTGCGAGGAAGTGGGGATACCGAAGGAGGCGATTAGCTTCATAGAGGTTACCGACCGCGCGGCCGTCATGGAGATGCTGAAGCAGGACGCATACATCGACCTGATAATCCCGAGGGGCGGCGAGGGCCTCATCAAGATGGTCACCGAGAACTCGCGCATCCCCGTCATCAAGCACGACAAGGGCGTCTGCCATACATATGTAGACGAGTTCGCAAGCCTCGACATGGCGCACAAGATATGCTTCAACGCGAAGGTACAGAGGCCCGGCACCTGCAACGCGATGGAGACGATGCTCGTGCACGCGGCCGTCGCGGACGAGTTCCTGCCGTGGATATGCAAGGACTTAAAAACCGCGAAGGTCGAAATCCGGGCCGACGCGAAGGCCCGCAAAATCGTGAAGGGCATGAAGGCCGCGACCGGGGAGGACTGGCATAACGAGTACAACGACCTGGTGCTGAACCTCAAGGTCGTCGAGAGCATGGAAGAGGCGATGGAGCATATCGAGAAATACGGCTCCCAGCATTCCGAGGCGATAATCTCCGAGAACTACACCAACGCGATGCGCTTCCTCCGTGAAGTGGACGCGTCGGCGGTGTTGATAAACGCGTCCACGAGGCTCAACGACGGCGGCCAGTTCGGGCTGGGCGCCGAGATAGGCATATCAACCACCCGTATCCACGCGCGCGGCCCGATGGGTCTGGAGGAGCTTACCTCCCAGAAGTTCATCGTCATGGGCAGCGGCCAGATACGGGAGTAACCGGAGTAACCGGAGAGCGCGTATGAAGATAGGCATATTCGGCGGCACATTCAACCCGATACACCTGGCGCACCTCTACATAGCGGAGGAGGTGCGGGAAACTCTCGAACTGGACGAGGTGATATTCGTCCCGGCAGCGGTTCCGCCGCACAAGGAAGTAGAGTTCGGCGTCTCGGCGGAGCACAGGCTGAAGATGGTCGAGCTTGCCATCGCGGACAACCCTGCGTTCAAGGTATCCGACGTCGAGCTGAAACTCCCGACCCCGTCGTATTCGGTAAAGACGGTCGAGCACTTCCAGGAGCTTTACGGCAAGACCGCCAAGCTGTTCTTCATCACCGGGATGGACACCTTCATCGAGATTGGCACATGGCACGATGTGGACAGGCTGATGGGGATGTGCGACTTTGTAACCACATTCAGGCCGGGCATAAAACATTTCGACCTGTCCGGCCACCGTTTTACGCGCACGATAGACATGGTGATGCTGGAGATGCTGGACGCGAAGGAGAGGAAGCTCGGCAAGTGCATGATGTCGTCGGGCCGCGACCTCTACCTCGTCTCGACATTTGGTATGGAGATTTCCTCGACAGAGATACGCAAAAGGCTCCACGACCGCAAGAGCGTCAAATACCTCTTGCCCGCCGATGTGGAGTCATATATAATCCGAAACGGGCTGTACAAAAAAGCCGTATAAATACGGCGACTTAAAGGACAGATGAAGAAAAAGCAGACGAAGTCGATAGCAGGCGAGATAGTGGCCGCGGCCAACGAGAAGCAGGCGCACAACACCCTCACGCTGGACATACGCGAGGTAAGCTCGATTGCGGATTATTTCATAATCTGCTCGGGCAGCACGACGCGCCAGGCCAAGGCCATCTATGACGAGATAGAGTTCAAGCTGTCCAAGGACAGGCTGTGGCCGCTCCATGTGGAAGGCGTAAGCGAGAGCAAGTGGGTGCTGATGGATTACGGCGACATCGTCGTGCATATATTCGACGACGAGACCCGCGAATATTACGACCTCGAAGGCCTTTGGGGCGACGCGCCCAAGGTGGAGTTCTAAACGGGATGGGGCTGCTGTTCCTTTTTGTCGGAAAGACAAAGGAGGGCTTCGTCCGCGAAGGGCTGGACAAGTACGAAAAGCTCGCCGGCCATTTTGTGAAGCTGGAGGTCAGGGAGCTGAAAGGCTCTTCCGCATCCGACAGGCAGACGGCCATCGAGGAAGAGGCCGACGCGATGCTCGACAGGGTGGGGCCCGGCGACATACTCGTGGCGCTCGACGAGAGGGGCAATAACCCTACCTCGGTCGAGTTTGCGGGCGAGCTTTCGAAGTTTATCGAGTCCGGCAAGACGGTCGTGTTCGCCATCGGCGGGCCGTTCGGGATATCGGACAGGATAAAGGCGAGGGCGCAGCTTGTGCTGTCGCTCTCGAGGCTGACATTCACGCACGAGATGGCGCGGCTGGTCCTTATGGAGCAGGCGTACCGCGCCTTGACGATTATAAAGGGCAGGACTTATCATTATTGAGATATGAGGTGTCTTAAATGGTTTTCAGGTTTTTGTTCCTCCTGGTGATATTCACCGTATTTATCGTCTGGATAGATTTCCTGAACCCCGGTTCGGTGAAGATAGTCCTCCCGGGCGATACGCCGGTCGAGCCGTCCAAGATGGGGCTGATGCTGGGTTCCGCAGTGTTCGGCGCGCTCGTGGTATTCCTCGGGATGTCCATCAGGGCCACGGGCGAGTTCTTCGCCAACTGGAAGAAGGGCCGCGACCGCCAGCGCGACACCAAGGTGCAGGCGCTCTACTCAAAGGGCCTGAAGGCGCTCCTTTCAAAAAGGAGCGACCTTGCGTCGAGCTACTTCGAGAAGGTGCTCGCCTTAAAGCCCAACCACCCGGACTCGCTCCTCCGTCTCGGCAGCATATACCATCACACCGGCGATTATGCCGAGGCCATAAAGCTCCACCAGCGCGCCCGCAATGTGGACGAGAACAACCTTGAGGCGCTGTTCGCGCTCGCGGTGGACTACGAAGACGCAAAGCGCACGGAGGACGCGCTCCAGACGCTCGAAGACATACTCGAAAGGGACGAGAGCAGCCTGCGCGCGTTGACGAGGATGCGCGACATATACTTAAAGACCGGAGGCTTCGACAAGGCCGAGGACACCCAGCAGAGGATACTCAAGCTGAACCTGCCCGGGAAGGAACGCGACGAGGAGCAGGCAAGGGATATCGGCCTGCGGTACGAGACAGGCCGCGTCATGCTGGAGGACGGCAACTACGAAAAGTCGAAGCGGATATTCAAGACAATCCTGAAGCAGGACAAAAACTTCGTCCCGGCATACCTTGGCCTGGGCGAGGTGCTGATCGAGGAAGAGGAAATAGACGAGGCTTCGACTCTCTGGGAAGAGGCGTACAAGCAGACGGGCTCGGTCATATTCCTGCACCGTCTCGAAGACCTCTACATAAAGCTCGGCAACCCCGGCAAGGTGATTAACCTCTACAAGACCTCGCTTCTGAAGGACCCGAAGAACACGACGCTGCACTTCTTCCTGGGCAGGCTTTATTACAGGCTGGAGATGATAGACGAGGCGTTCAATATCCTGTCGAACATAGACTGCTCGGCGGGGAGCGCGCCGGATTTGAACATCCTTGTCGGCAACCTCTACGCGCGGCGCGGGCAGAAGGACAAGGCCATCGTCGAACTCAAGAAGGCGCTCGGACGGGCCGACCAGCTCTTCGTGCCTTATAAATGCTCGGCCTGTTCGCATATGTCGGACGAGTGGTCGGGCCGCTGTCCGCATTGCGGGAGCTGGAACAGCTACGCTGTGGAGCTGTCCCGCGACTGCGCCGTCTGATGGACAACGCAAGGAGCAACCAATTGGACATAAAATACCGCCCGGTCGCGCTGATCATCCTCGACGGATGGGGCGCACCCGACGACAATAAATATTCAGCAAAGGCGCTGGCGAAGACGCCATTTTTCGACTCGCTCATGCAGTGCTACCCCTCGTGCCTGCTGACCGCTTCCGGCGAGGCCGTCGGC
>DASXVI010000152.1:0-2456 GCA_036504315.1 Nitrospirota bacterium | reverse complement strand
AGTAATATAACCCTTCAGTAGTATTAATTCTGACGGATAACGCTCTCACATGACCATCGCGTCCATCAAAAATAACATTCTGCCACATCTTCCCCGTTCACGCCGCAACAGGTTTATCTTATTATTTATCATCGCGTCGGTTGCCTTCTTTGCGGTTATCGTCACGATTACCCGTTTTGATATAAAGGGCCGTTACGAGGGAATATTCCTTTTGAGGGAGAAGCCCAAGAATTTCGGCCTGTTCGAGTTGAAGGACGACCTTTACCTGGGCGACGGGAGCAGGCTCCTGTTTGCCATCGACCTGAAAAAACCCAAATACACCTCCGACCAATCCTCGCCCGACTACAAAACGGCCAAGCCGTTTATCTTCTTCAGTTGGGACGCCAAGGACGGAAGCGGCTTCGTCAGGAACTTCTTCGGCGACGGCACGAGGATGGTTACATGCTTCTCGCGCTTCGACGACGAAGCCGAGGACAACCTCGCGCACGGGCTGATTGTCGGCGGCGGCCTTCCCCCGAACATCGAGGGCGACGACGAGACGAAGATGAGCGAGACGGGCATGGCCTATTTCAACGGCAAGTGCTGGTTCCATATATGGTGCAACGCAAACGAGGGCTTCACCTCGCTTGATACCGCCGAAAAGAGCGCGCCTTCGGATTGGACTTTCCTTGGGAGCAAGGTGCTCAATTCGAGTTCCGATACCGTGGCGCTGATGAGCAGCCATGAGGTGGATGTCGACGGCGTCCCGCTGCACCTCGACCGGTATGCGTATTTCCGTGCGGGCAGACCATATTTCAAGCTCGGCATGAAAATCACCAACCTGGGCGACGTCCCTGCGCACTTCACTTATGTTTACGGAGACGAACCCTGGGTGGGCAAGTACGGCTCTTCAAAGGGCAATGTCGGCTGGACAAAGGACAGGCTGTACGAAAATGTCGAGTGGGTCGACACGACCAAGTACAACTATGCCGGCTTCTTCGATTACGGCAGGAGCAACGACAGCCACAACTACACGATGGCCGCGAACTTCATCGAATGGTACCCGACCCTGAAACCTAATGTGTACTTCTCCAACGGCCCGATGGACAGCCCGATGACGCACCCTCAGGCTGTCGCGATGGACAGCAACGAGCGGTTCATCAGCGTGGAGTTTAACGTCCCGGAGCTTCTGCCGGGCAAATCTACCATGATATTCATGGCGATAGGCATGGCGGGCGCGGACCCGCAGACCGGCTTCCCGGTAAAACCGGAGGTCAACTGGTACGAAGCCGCCGACCTTATGAAGTAACCCCGCGACGACCGGCACGAACTCCCTAATATCGACACCCCGAAAAACGACTTTTTCAGCGAAAATGCCCTACGCAGTAGTTGCGCCAATCCTATTTAATGATAAACTATTATTAAAAGGCCTCATAAGTTGGCCTTTGAGCTGGTGTTTTAAATGCAGGAGGTGTTTCAATGAGGAAGAAGTTTGCGTATCTATTGGGGCTGGTAATGTTACTCGCGGTAGCGCTGCCGGCTTGTTCGTCGCAGAAGTCGGCGATGTCGACTACCCCGCCAATCCGCGCGGATATCGTATCGAAGGCGGGCGACAAGGTCCTGCTCCAGAACTCGGGCAGCGCCCAGGCGAAGGAATCCTTCTGCCCGAACGAAATAGTAACGGCGTACAGGTACACGCCCGACCGGCTGAATTCAGAACCGACCGGCAAGCTCAGGCTGTCCAACTTCATCGGCGACAAGTTCACCGATGCGTTCGTGGTGGACGGCGATGTGAAACCGGGGGATGTGGTTATGAAGGCTTCGGCGGAATGTCTGACCCAGCAGCCGACTACGGTGGAGTAAATTAGATACAACAGGCGGGGGGCGACTCCCGCCTTTTTTTATACATCATCTTTGCGCTGTCTCAGCACCATAACGATGCTTATGACCGCCAGTAGCGCGACGACCGCCCAGACGGCGTACCAGTCCGAGGAACCCGAACCGTTGTCCTTTTCGGCCATCTGTACTTCTATCTTCTTGTCTATCTCACTTAAACCCTCATAAATCCCCTGGGCGAAGTTGCTGTTCTTAAGGTAAGGCGCTACCTTCCCGATTATGGTTTTGATGTCCGTCTGCGTAAGCCTGTCGTGCAGGTTGTCGGTTATCTCGATTCGTATCCTGTGTTCCTTCATGGCAAGCAGTATCAGCACGGCCCTGCTGTTCTTCTTTTCGCCGAGCTTCCAGGCGGTGAACAGGGCGGCGCTGTATTCCTCGACATTTTCAAACCCTTTTATCTCCGGGATTATCGCGACCGCAAAAGAACAGTAATCTTTCTTTTCCAGCTCCGCTGTCCTCTTCTCCAGCATCTCGCCCTGGTCTTTTGACAGTATCATCGCGTAGTCGTTGACGCTGCCGGCCTTATTTGGCATCTTCGGCATATCCCCCTCTTCGGCGGATGCCAGGCAGGGCAGGAGGAC
>DASXVI010000151.1:0-7178 GCA_036504315.1 Nitrospirota bacterium | reverse complement strand
ATTTCGTATTTGCCGGCCTTGCCGTACTGCTCAAGGGCCAGGTGTACGAGTATGCCCCGAAGTCTGGGGTCGGATGCGCCGTCCGGGCTCAATGCTTCGGGGAGATTGGATGCAAGCTCGCTTGCGCGCCTGAACATTATGCCGGAAGGAGTCGGCAACGGCGCCAACTTCGCAGGGTCTGGCAGGCCGGGTTGAAGCCCATTTTCGGGGGGTCCTTCAGGCATAAGCCCCTGCCGGGCCTCGGGGTAATCATAGAGCTTACGCTCCTCACTATATCCCGCCGCGCCAAGCAGCTTCCCGGACGGGTTTATCTTCAATAATTCCATCCAGCCGCTCTGCTTCGGGCCCTCCTGCGAGACCATAACGAGGTGGTCGCGCGCGCGTGTCATTGCGACATAAAGGAGCCTCGCCGATTCGGCATCCCCTTCATCGACCTCGTGCTTCGCCATCAGGCCGAACTGTCTGCCGCAGCCGATAAGGCCTTTAAGCCCGAGCGAAAAGGTGCCTGCTCCGGTATGGCCGTCCCCGAGGATAAGCTCGCCGGGGTCGTTCTTCGGTTTCCTGCCAAAACCGGGGATGACGACTACCGGGAATTCGAGGCCCTTTGCCGAATGGACCGTCATCACGCTCACGAATTTCCGCGTATGCGGGAGTTCGACATCCGCGGTGGAGAGGTCGGCGTTGTCGCGGCAGGCCTTGACCCACTCGACAAACTCGTTCAGGCCCACGCCGCCGCGCAGGTCGAAATCACGCGCGACCGATACGAGTTTTTCGATGTTCAAGACCGCCTGAGGGCCAAACTCGCGGCCGAATATCGCAAGCGCCCCTGTTGCCCGAACCGCTTCCTGGACTACTTCGCCGAGTGGAAAAAGCCCGGACATTGCGCGCAGCCTGGTAAAAAGTGAGTACGCGGCAGGGTTAATCCCGGCAAGGGCTGCCATGAGGCTGTCGGCGGTAAACAGGCGCTGGAGCCGCCCGTCGTCCATCCTGAATAGCGGGGATTTCAGGCAGACCGCGAGTGACAGACGGTCCGCCGGGTCCTCCAGCCATTTCAGCAGGGCAAGCAGTTCTTCTACCTCCGGCTGCTGGAAGAAGCCGGTCCCACCGGTAATCTTGAACGGGATGCCGGATTCGCGCATCGCACGCTGGTAGTCGTTCAGGCGAGTGCGGTTTCTGATAAGAACCGCGATATCGCCATAGCTCGCGGGCCTTAGTATCTTCTGTTCCTTGTCGAACACCGGCAGGCCGATGCAGGCTTTTATCTCTTCAGCGAGCGCTTCGGCATCGGCTCCGGCGTTGTCGGCTGTTATACGAAGCCGCACGCTTCCCTTCGCCCCATCGCACATGACTGCTGGCTTCTTGTATTCATCGGGCATCAGTTTGGTGAAGATTTCATCTACCACACCGACAAGCTCGCGCGCGCTTCTGAAATTGCGGTCGAGCGTTGGGAAATCCCGGCTGGACTCCTCGATGCGCTCCGTCATGGCGGTTCTCAGCGTCCCCATAAGCGCGTGGTTTGCCTTGCGGAAGCGGTAGATGGACTGCTTTCGGTCGCCGACGGCAAACAGGGTCGGCGCGCCGGGGCCGGTAACACCGATGCCTGAGAAAACCTCCCGGTTCAGCCGTTCCAGGACACCCCACTGGATGTCGCTTGTGTCCTGGAACTCGTCCACGAGGTAATGTTTGGTCTGCCGCTCCATCCTGTCGAGAATATCAGTCCGGCCCCTTAGAAGGCGGTACGCCGAAATCTCTATGTCGTCGTAATCGATAAAGCCTTCGATCATGTTCTTTGCGCAGTACGCGGTCTCGGCTTTCTTATAGAGCGGCAGGAACGCAAGCGTGGCCTCGCCGGAGGTTATCGAGTCGGCTATTTCGGCAAGCCGAAGCCAGTTGTCCCGCAACTGAAGGTACTGCCCGGTCAGGCTGGCGTGCAGTTCGTCTTTTTTGGACTTCAGTTCGTTGCCCTTCAGGCCATGCCTCTTCAGGGCGTCCTCGACCATGCCCTTTGTAACCGGGATACTTTTTCTTGGCTCCAAGTCCTTTGTCAGGAACATCGGTTTGAACTCGTCGAAACGGCTGCTGAATTCATCGAGGTTTCCGACCCGCGAAAGGGCGGCGAGCGAGGCCGCAAAATCATCCTTGGCCTCTATCCTGGTATCAGCGATTTCTTCGCGCAGAGCGTTTGCCAAATTCTTTATTATGCCGCGTGTAAAATAATCTTCGGCCTCCCCCTTCAAGCCTTCGATGTCTATTTCATCGCGCACTTTCCGGGCCAGGTTGTCGTATCCGCCAAGCTCTATCCCGAACCTCGCGAACTGGCTGCGCTTCGTCAGAGATTCCGAAAGCAGGGCCTTGATTTTGGGCAGGGTGTAGCCCGCGTCGATAAGAGTGCGGAACTCGGCCTCAAGCTCACCGCGTTCCACGAAGGCAATGCAGTTGTCTACCGCCTCCTCACGCCGGAGCGGCATCTCCGCATCGCCCATTATGGAGAACTCTGGCGGCAGCCCGGCATCGAGCGCGGCCTGACGGAGGATTTTAAGCCCGAACGAATGGATGGTGCTGATGGTCAGCGCGTCCGGGTCGCGGGTAAGCTCCACGAGCATATCTTCGGGGTCGGCGACGATCGGATAGGCCGTATTATTTGGAGTAATGCCGAGCAGTTTGCAGGAGGTAAGACCCTCGCGCGCGGCGTCGGACAGAACCTTGAATAACCGTTCCTTCATCTCTGCGGCGGCCTTCTCGGTGAAGGTTATCGCCGCGATGCTGTCCGGCTTTATGCCGCAGGCGAGCAGGTGGATAAGCCGCCTTACCAGCACATGGGTCTTGCCCGAACCTGCTGAAGCGGTCAGCAATATCGAGCGGTCGGGCCTGATGGCGCGGAGCTGGCCGTTATTCATCGGAGCCGCCTTCCCCGTCGTTGTCCTCATCGGCCTGCTCGCATACAAGCGAGTAGTTGCATGACCTGCGGCAGCCCTTCTTCCCGGTGGAAGAGAAGTCCCCGGCGAGTATCCCGCGCGCGGCGTTCAGCGCTTCTTCAAACTTCCCGTCCACCGCGCCCTGCATCGTCCCGGCGTCCTTTGCCCGTGTCGGCTTGACTTTCTCGCCGAAGACGCCCGAGTCGCAGAACACTACATCGCGCATCGTGCCTTGCTTTAAGTTGTAATAAACGAAGGCGGCGGGTTTTTTCAGCAGGGATTTCTCCGGCTGTGCCTGTTCCGCCATCTTTGCGTAGACGGGAAGCTGGAAGCTGTCGGAAAGATTTATTCCGCCAACGCCTGGGTAGTTCCCGGTCTTGTAGTCCACAACGACGAAGTTCCCGTCCGTGTCCGCGTCCAGGCGGTCAACCTTGCCCTTTATCACGATGAACTCATCCGCACCGTCCGGCACGCTCACCTCTAATTTTTTCTCCACCTCGCATACCTTGAACCGGCCGGAAGCAAGGCCCGCCTCGGCATCGATGAACCTCGGGGCGAGGAACTGGACAAACCGCCGTTTCAGTTCGCGGTTTGCGAGCGTGTCCGCCATCGGGGCGAACCTGCGTTCGGCTATTTTGCACAGACGCGCAAGCTCGGCGGCCTTGTTTGCTTCAATCACCGGACCTGATGCGTACTCGTAGAAGTCCGAGAATATCCGGTGTATTATGCTGCCCGCCTTGTGCGGCGCGATGTCGTCCTCCGGCTCATCGGGAGGCAGTATCTTTATGACGCGGTCGTTATAATAGCGGTAATGACAGCGTAGGTACTCCTCAAGCTCGGTGACGCTGAATGTCCTGTTGATGGGCGGCACAACCGGCAGCGGCTCGGGCGGGGGCAATAGTGACGCCGCCAAGGAACTCCTGCCCGGAGAGTCAACCGGGAGTGCGGCCAGCACGGCTTCCGCAAGGACATCGTCCGCACCTATGATGCCGAGCGCGCGGACGGCCTCATCCGGCGAGTACGCAAGAGACGGGTCTACCGGGCGGCACCAGCCTGTTGTCTTTTTGATGAGTCCTGCATCGACAAGCGGAGTAAGCGCGGTGATGTACGGCGACGGCACGGCTGGCCTCCCGCCCGCCGCCTCCGGCCACGACAGCCGGACGGTTGGCGCGGACAGCATAAGCCCGAGGAAAAGCCGTCCATCGCGCGCGGAGGCGAGTCTGGGGTCCGGCAGTCCAAGTTTTGTCCATGCGCCCCCGCCGAAGAATATGTCCTGACACATCGGCTCCGGCATTGTCCCGTCAACCAGTCCGCCCGCAAATACCGCGTCGAACTCCTCGGACAGCGCCTCCAGCTTGCCCAATACCCGGACGCCGGTCAGGTCGTCCTTTCCGGGCCGGTAGCGGCTGTCCTTCAAGGCTGTCCGAAGCACGGCCAGAAAATCCGAAATGCCGGTGCGGCCCTCGACCATACCTGATGACTCGCAAATTTTATTCAGCAGGCCGACCAGCGCCTCATGCGCGGATATTAAATTTGTCGAGCCGCTCGCAGATATTATCTCGGAGATGCCGGACTGCTCCAATAATTTTATGCACTCCCCGGCCCATTCGGAAGTCAGGCGGGAAGAATCGGCAAACCCGTCTGTAAGCTGGATGAGCCTTGCCAGCGGGACCCGCACAGATGCCGCGAGGGCTTCATCTTCCGCGTCTTCGAGGGGTTCAAGATACTTCTTCCAGTTGCGCCTGCCGCCGGTTATGTTGAACTCGCGCGCCAGTTCGTCGAAGGCCGGGGCGTTGTTTCCGTCAGGAGAGAGCCTGATTAACGCCGAGCCGAAAATCTTCCTCATGCCCCGGAAGCTGAAGTAGTCCTGCGGAAGTGCGAGCAGGTCCATGAAGGCCTTTACCACCGGGCTTTGCGCAAGCGGATAGCCCTGCGGTAAGTGATACATTATGCCGAGCGAGCCGAACGCGTCCTCGATAACAGGCACGGCCTGATCTAACTTCGGGAAAAATACCAGCACCCGGTTCAGGTCGGTCAAAGCGCCTGCAAGGTAAAGCTCCTTAATCTCCCGCGCGATGCCCCAAACCTCGTCCACGGGGCTTGCCGCGCCGGTTATTTTTATATCGCCGGAGAGCTTAAAACCCTCGGCAAGTTTTATAGACTCCCTGAGCGGCCTGCCGCCGAACGCCGCGCCCGCAATGAGCGAGACCTCGGCATCCTGAGCGCCGCCGGTAAGCGGGACCTCCAGCCCAAGCGCGGATAGCAGTTCCTTCGTGCCGGAGTACGGCCCGTATCCTTCCGCCTCCGTCAGTCCGGCAAGTCCCGGCGCTTCGAGGATGAAGCGGCAGCCGGAAACCTCCGACAGCGCCTTCAGCACGCGCAGTTCAGCCGGGTCTGCGTCGTAGAAACCGTCCAGCACGATGGAAGAGTAGCGGGAGGAGAAATTGTCCACCGAGGGCGCAAAGGCGGCCCTGGCGGCGAAAGCGTCCGCAAGGCAGTGCCGGGATAGCCAGCGTTCGTAGTCCTTTTTTATCTTCAGGAGTATTGCTGAGGGGAGGCTGTCTCCTGCAAGCTCGCGCAGGGTTTGCTCGCTGCATCCATAGGCGTAGAAGCGGTCGAGCGCGGCAGCGACGACGGGCGCAAGCTGCGGCCCTGCGAACTGCGGGTGGCCTATCTGCGGGAAGTCATGCGCGGCCCTCCTGCATATCTCCTCGATGGCGAGGCGGCGGGCCAGGCCTTCGAGGACGGGCTTCCCGCCCCTTCTGGCAAGGTTTGAGATGAAGCGGTTCGCGGGGGCAAATTCAGGCGGGATGCAGCCGGATGCGCCGGTCTCATTTTGCAGGGCATCCATGAAGGCGAGCTTCAGCGGCCTGATTATGCGGTCGTTCGGGACGAGCCAGAGCGCGCGCCGGAAGTCGTGCGGCGGACCGGGGAAGTTCCCGATTATCTCGCGCATTACTTCGCGGCGGATGTCCCATGCTGGTTTGCCGAATGGGGTGAAAATTGGTTTCATCTTCCTTAGCATATTGCTTGCGGGTTTAGCTTTCAACAAAAAACTCTTCAAAAGCGGGTTAATCTCTGCTAAACTCAGCATTTGTTTGATGTATACCAATTCCCAACCGCATCGGAGGTCTTTATATGTTCGCAAAGCCGCTCGTTGGCATAGTCATGGGTTCGGATTCCGACCTCGCCGTCATGCAGGAGGCCCGGAAGGTACTGGACGAGTTCAAGATACCGTCCGAGGGCACGGTAGCATCGGCGCACAGGACGCCGGAGAAGGCGCACGAGTATGCAAAGACCGCTGCAGCGCGGGGTATAAAGGTTATAATCGCGGGCGCGGGTAGCGCGGCGCACCTCGCGGGAGTCCTCGCGGCGAACACCACACTGCCGGTAATCGGGGTGCCGATAGACTCATCTTCGCTGAACGGACTCGACGCCCTGCTTGCGACGGTGCAGATGCCGGGCGGGATACCCGTCGCGACGATGGCAATCGGCAAGGCTGGCGCGAAGAACGCCGGGATACTCGCCGCTCAGATAATCGGGACCTCCGACCCGGAAGTGGCGCAGAAGCTCGCGGACTACAAGGTAAAGATGGCCGAGGAAGTAGAGCGGAAGGCCAAGGCCGTCGAGAGCCTGTTCAACCTCTTTTAGGAGACATAGCGGATGGGCGAGTTTTCGTGGTGGCGCAAAGGCGATTTGGACGGCTTCTTCGGGCTATTCGTAGATAACCTGATACAGCTTATCCTAATCGTTACCCTCTGCGGAGCGGTGCTGGGCTTCCCGCCCGAGATGGTATATGGCCGCATCCTGCCCGGCGTAGCCGTCAGCCTGCTCGTCGGCAACATATATTACGCGTTCCAGGCAAGGGCGCTCATGCGCCGCACCGGACAAGCTTCCGCCGCCGCGCTCCCGTTCGGGGTCAACACCGTATCGCTTTTCGGGTTTATCCTGTTCGTCATGCTCCCGGTCGTCCGCCAGACGCAGGACACCGAGCTTGCGTGGAGGGTTGGCCTCGCGGCCTGCTTCGGCTCCGGGCTGATAGAGCTGGGCGGGGCGTTCGTCGCGGGCTGGGTGAAGAAGGTTACACCGCGCGCGGCCCTGCTTGCGACACTCGCCGGGATAGCCATCACCTTCATCTCGATGGACTTCTGCTTCAGGATATTCAAGGACCCGCTCGTGGGGCTCGCTCCCATGGCGATAATATTCCTCCAATACATCGGCAGGCTGAAGCTCCCCAAGGGCGTGCCTGCGGGCTTTGTGGCA
>DASXVI010000150.1:0-17877 GCA_036504315.1 Nitrospirota bacterium | reverse complement strand
ATAAGCTTTTCGGCAACCTGCATCAGGATTACAGTCTTGCCGGTCCTCCTGAGGCCGGATATCAGGATGGCCCGTTTGAAAACTTTGCTGAAAAACCAATCACATACCTCGTAATAAGCAATCCTTCGGTACTGATATTTTGCTTTATATGATCCATCTAAATGCCAAGGATTAAATTTTCTGATAACCTGCAGAATATCGCTGTCTTTTACTATATCCACGTTGAACCGCCTTTTTAAGTTTATATATACTTTTATACAAACTATACATTGCACTAATGCGCATGTCAAGGACATTGCTCAAAATCATACGGGCACGGTAGATGAACTTAATATATTGAAGACCGCCTTTATTTATGCTAACATAGCTTGTTTATTATAAAAACCGGAGGTCGGCGGCAGATTTGGGCGAATTTCCATTCATTTCCGTGATAATTCCCGTGAAACCAGGCGGGAGGGTCAGGTCAATCGACGCCCTGAAGGCGGTCGATTACCCGCGCGACCGGATGGAAGTCCTCGTGGCGGAGGGACGCCAGCCGTCCGTCCAGCGGAACGCCGCCGCGCGTCAGGCGACCGGCGAGATACTCTATTTTCTCGACGACGACTCTCTCGTGACGCCGGAGCTTTTCAAGGTGGCCGCGAAGAGGTTCGACGACCCGAAGGTATCGGTCGTTGGCGGACCTATTATTACGCCGCCGACCGACTCGTTTTTGCAGAAATCCTTCGGGCTCGCGCTCTCGTCGCCGTTCGGAGGCTCTACAATACGCGCCCGATACAAGAAGCTGGGCGCCGAGAGGCCCGGCACCGAGAACGAGCTTATACTTGCGAACCTCGCGTTTCGGAGGGATGTGTTCCTCGCGGCGGGAGGGCTCAACGAGAAGCTGTACCCGAACGAGGAGAACGAGCTGATGAACCGGCTCCAGGACGAGGGGCATATCTTCCTCTATGTCCCGGACGCCTTCATCTGGCGCAGCCAGCGGACGAGCTACAAGCTGTACTGCAGACAGGTGTTCACCTATGGCCGGGGCAGGATGGACCAGAACTACGCGCACCCCGAAGGCTTCAAGCCCTTGCATATGGCGCCGTCGTTGTTCCTGCTCTATACCCTGTCCATGCCGTTTATATGCTGGAAGCCGTATCTCCTGCCCTTTGGGGCATATCTGGCGCTGAACCTCATCGCTTCGGCGGCCTCGGCTGTAGAGGGCAAAAGCCCGTTGCAGTTCTTCGTGATGCCGTTCATGTTCCTTACCCTGCACCTGGGCTACGGCGCGGGTTTCCTTCGCGGGCTTATAAAAGGCCTGCTGCCGAAACCGGCGCCCGCGCCCACCTGCCCGGTAACCGTCGCCCGGCGGGAGGTTTAATGACGGCCAGGATGAAGATGGTAGATGCCCTCTGCCCGCTCTGCCGCTCGGAAAAACGGGAGCCGGTCTTTGAGGCCTGTGACAGGCTGAAGCTCGCGCCCGGCAAGTTCCCCGTAGTCCTCTGCCTCGTCTGCGGGACGGCTTATACCAGCCCGCGCCCGGCGGATGACGAGCTTGGCAAGTGTTATCCCGGCGAATACTGGGGCGGCAGGCAGAGGGGCGTAAGAGAGGTCGTCCGAGCCATAGAGGAGCGGCTGAAGGAAAATTACAAGATAGCCGCGGTAGCCCGCGCGGGTATATTATCCGGCAGGATTCTGGATGTCGGCTGCGGCAGGGGCGAGTTTCTGGCGTTGATGCGAGAGCGCGGCTTCGAGGTCGAAGGCATAGAGCCGGGTGCGGAAGGCGCGCGCCGGGGCCGCGAGGATTTTGGTATAGACATAACGCACGGCACGCTCGACGGCGCTTCTCTTCCGGTCGGCCGATACGATGCGGTAACGATGTGGCATGTGCTCGAACACCTTCCGGAGCCGCTTTCGGCGCTCCGGGCGATAAACCGGGCGCTTGCGCTAGGCGGCGTGCTGGTGGTAGCCCTCCCGGATTTCGGGAGTTGGCAGGCGGTACGCTTCTGCGAGCGCTGGTTCGGCGTAGACGCGCCCAGGCACCTGACGCATTTCACCCGCGCCTCGCTCGGGATGATGCTTGCGAAGGCCGGGTTCTCCGAGCCTGCTTTCGCGCCCGCGGGGGCGCGCTACGAGACGGCCATGCTGGTGCGCTCCCTCTGGCCGGGGTTGAACTACAGGAAGCTGGACGCGCTCGAAAAGGACCTCCCTTCAAAATATTTTTACAAGATGGGCCAGATGGCCCTCGACATTGGTCTGCTTCCGGCCGGGGCGTTTATTTCCGCATCCGGCCGGGGCGTTGCCTTCACCGCACACGCGAGTAAGATCTCTCCGGCGGTCTTTTAGCAGCCTTGAAAGGATAATAGGAAGATAATGAAAAGATTGGGTTCGTTTTTTATCGACAAGACTGACGGGAGTCTGAACGGAAGGTTCATCGTGCTGGCGTATTTCGTGCTTGCGCACGCCTTCTTCTGGAAGTTCCTTGTGCCTGGCCAGATGGTATTCGGCACGGACATCATAACCCAGAGCTACCCCTTACAGGTGATGGGGATGAGCGAGATATTCAGAAACGGCGCGGTGCCGCTCTGGAACCCGTACATCTACTCAGGGATGCCGCTTCTGGCGAGCTTCTCTTTCCACATATTCTATCCAGGAAGCTGGCTATTCTTCATTATGCCCACGGAATTTGCATTGGGCTACCTGTTTATCCTGCACTGCTTCCTGATGGGCGTATTTTTCTTCTGTTTCATGCGCGGCATCGGGCTTTCACGCGAGGCGTCGTTTCTGGGCGGATTTCTGTTCATGTTCAACGCGCATCTCATCTCATTGATATATCCCGGCCACGGCGGCAAGCTCTTTACGATAACCTACCTCCCGCTTGCCCTGCTCGCGCTCGACCGCGCGCTCAAGGAGCGCACATTTTACTATTCGTCCCTGCTTGCGCTGTGCATCGGCATGATGTTCTACGGCGGGCATATCCAGATACTGTTCTACTGCGGCATCGTCCTTTTCCTGTTCCTGCTGACGGGGGTTGCCGCGATGTACCGTGACAAAGGCCCGAAATGGGCTCTTCGGACCTCGGCCGGTTTTGTTTACGCGTTCGCGGTCGGGATGCTCCTTTACGCCGTCATCCTTATCCCGGCATGGCAGTACAAGGGGTTTACGGAGCGCGGCGGCGGGGCGTTGACCAAGGCGTCGTCTTACGAGTTCGCGACTTCGTTCTCCGAGCCGCCGGAGGACCTCTCATATGTTTTCCTCAGAAACCCGTTCGGATGGGGCAAGGATTACGGGGAACAGCCGAACACGAAGGAGGAGTTCTACCGGGGCAGGATAGGCCTAAGGCTCTCCATCGATTATTTCAGCGTAATCGGGCTCGCCCTTGCGGCGATAGGCACCCTGCTCGTCCGCAACCGCTACACATGGTTCTTCTTCGGGATGGCGCTGCTCACGGCGTTTTTGTCGATGGGCATGTTCAACCCGTTTTACCAGTATATTTATAAATATGTGCCCGGCTTCTCCATCTTCCGGGTGCCGTACGCGATTATGATACTCATCCCGCTCTGCGGCAGCGTAAACGCTGCGTTCGGGTTCCAGAAGCTGCTCGACTGGAAACGGGAATCCGGCGGGAAATGGCCGAAATATTTTGCATCCGCGCTTGCCAGCCTCGGCATCGTCGCAGGATGTGTCGCGCTTGTCGCGAAGAGCCGTCCTGACGCGTTCCTGAATGTGTTCCTCTCCTGGAGATGGGTGCAGGAGATGCTATGGTACGACACCTCCGACGTCTACCAGAGGTTCGCCTTCTTTGCGAACAACCTGCTGTACTTTTCGATATTTCTGTACGCCGCTGCAGGGCTTCTTTTTGTCTACTCGCTGGGACTCCTGAAACCGAGGGTTTTGGTGGCCGCGACCGCGCTGCTGATAATGGTAGATTTGTGGCCTGCCGGGTGGGATTTCATAAAGACTATCCCGATATCCGAGATATCCGGCAAGTATTTCAAAGAGACCCAGTGCATCAAGACAATCCGCGCGGACAAGGGCAGCCCGTTCCGGGTGTTTACAGCCGCGCACAATAACGAGCTCCTGTATTACGGCATCCAGACTGTAGCCGGGTACCACGCGGCCCCGCTTGATTATTACCAGAAGATAGTGGACAACATCTCGTTCGATTCGAGTATCCTCGACCTCTTAAACGCGAAGTACGTGGTGCTCCCAAAGAAGCCGGAATTCGATTTCCGCTCGGTTGCGAACGCATCGTCCCGCGACTGGCTGCTGAAGAAATACGAGCCGATCGACGACCCGGACTACTACTTCTACAAGAACAAGAACGCGATGCCCAGGGCATGGCTGGTCAACAAGTTCTTTTTCGTGGACGCACAGCCGAACGCGCTCGGCGTAATCAGCGACCCGCAGTTTGTCCCAGGCCAGGCGGCCGTACTCGCGGATAAGCTGAATGCAAACATAGACCCCAACGCCGACCTCTCCTCCCAGAGCATGGAGATGACCGACTACCGGCCCGACAGCATGACCATGAAGGTGCACGCGCCGGCGGACTCGTTCATGGTGCTCTCCGAGGTATGGTATCCAGGATGGCAGGCGAAGGTGGACGGGAACGACACTTCCATATTCAGGACGGATTATGCGTTACGGGGTATACTGATGCCCGCGGGCGACCATATTGTAACTATGGAATTTAAACCTTGGAATTACCGGGCCGGCATCGCCGTGACTTTCGGTACGCTGGCGTTCCTGCTGGCGGTTGCACTCTGGCCTGCGGCCAGAAGATACAGGGAAAGAAGAAATGCCCGAAATTAATCCAGCAAAGAAGCCCGAACCGATAGATGTAACGGGCGAGGTAATCAGCCCGGACCACGACAATATAACCCCTCTGTTCATGCGGCATATGGCGGCGTACCGCTGTTTCCGCGAGTACCTGAAGGACAAGAAGGTCCTTGAAGTGGGCTTCGGCGAGGGGTACGGCACATACTACCTCTCGGAGGCCGCCCGTGAGATTACCGGCATCGATGTTTCGCTTACGCTGGTCGAGCACGCCAAGGGCAAGTATGTCCGCGAGAACCTCTATTTCATAAAGGGGGACGCTGTCGGCCTGCCATTCCCCGAGAACTCGTTCGATGTAGTGGTCAGCTCGCAGGTGCTTGAACATGTAAAGGACTACATGGCCTTCCTGCGCGAGCTGAGACGGGTAGTCCGTCCGGGCGGCACGGCCATCGTGGCAACCCCCAACCGGATGATGATGGTGGACGGCGTGAACCCCTACCATTATAAGGAATTCAGCGCAAAGGAACTCGGCAAGGCATTGGGAAAGGTCTTTCCCGAGTCCCAGGTTTTTGGGCTTTTCGGCAGCGACAAATACATGGCGCTAAAGACCGAGGAGCAGGGCTTCGCAAAGAGGATACTCGCGCTTGATTTCCTGAGGCTCCGGCGCTTCGTGCCGAGGCCCTTCATCAAGCCTCTTTACAAGAAGGCCTTCGAGGCCGTCAACAAGCGGACCGAGGGCATGATAAAAGAAGCCGGGGAGATTACGGTGGATGACTTCTCCGTCTCCGAGACCTGCCCTGAAAAGGGCCTGGACTTAATCGGCATATGCAAAAAACAGGTGGAAAAATGAAAGCCCTTGTCGTAATCCCGACATACAACGAAGAACACAATATACGGAATATTACACGCGAAGTGCTGGCCGTCTCGGACATAACCGATGTCCTGATAATAGACGACAACTCGCCGGACGGCACGGGCGATATCGCGGACGGGATGTCCTCCGAGGAGCCGAGGATAAAGGTCATGCATCGGACGGGCAAACTCGGGCTCGGCTCCGCATACATCGCGGGGTTCAGGTACGCGCTTGCAAACGGGTACGACTATATCATGGAGATGGACGCGGACTACTCGCACGACCCGAAGGAGATACCGAACTTCCTCGCCGCGATAAAGGATTCCGACCTCGTGGTAGGCTCGCGCTATGTAGGCGGCATAAGGATACTCAACTGGCCGATGAACCGGCTGCTCCTTTCATACAGCGCCGGCGTCTACACGCGTATGATAACGGGCCTGAAGCTGCTGGACTGCACGAGCGGGTTCAAGTGCTTCCGGCGCGAGGCGCTCGAATCGCTCGACCTGTCCCGGATACACTCCGACGGCTACTCGTTCCAGATAGAGATGAGCTTCCTCTGCCAGGACAAGGGGTTCAAGCTGAAAGAAATACCGATAGTGTTCACGGAGCGCAAAGAGGGCCACTCGAAGATGAGCAAAGGCATCATATTCGAGGCGTTGTTCATCGTCTGGCTGCTCAAGGTCAAGTCCATCCTGAGAATTCTGTAATCATGCCTGCTGGAGGGGATATGGGCGTCAAGGTATCTGCGGTTGTCCCGCTCTATAACGAAGAGGAAAGCCTCCGCGAGCTTTACCTGCGGTTGACCGGGGTGCTCGCCGGTATGGGCGAGTACGAGCTGCTGTTTGTAGACGACGGCTCGACGGACCGCTCGCTGGCAATCCTCGAAGAGCTGCACGAGAAAGACCCGGAGCATGTCTCGGTGTTCTCGTTTCGGCGCAACTACGGCAAGAGCGCGGCGCTCGCGACAGGCTTCAAGCACGCATCCGGCGACTTCATAGTAACGCTCGACGCGGACCTCCAGGACGACCCTGCCGAGATACCCAGACTGGTCGAGGCCCTGAAGGATTACGACCTCGTCTCCGGCTGGAAGTTCCCGCGCCACGACCCGATCGGCAAGCGGCTCCCGTCCAAGGTGATAAACAAGCTGACCGCATGGCTGACCGGCGTCCGCATCCACGACATGAACTGCGGCCTGAAGGCATACAAGAGCGAGGTAGTTAAGGGCCTCCCGCTGTACGGCGAACAGCACCGCTTCATCCCCGCCCTCGTCCATGCGGACGGCTTCAAGGTGGGCGAGATAAAGGTCCAGCACCACGCCCGTAAATTCGGCCATACCAAGTTCGGCACAAAGCGGTTCATCGAGGGCATATTCGACCTGACGACCGTGCTGTTCCTCACTAGGTATATCAGGAAGCCGCTCCACTTCTTCGGCGTGGCGGGGCTGTTCCTGCTCGCGGCGGGGGCGGGCATACTTTGCTACCTGTCCGTGGGCTGGCTTATGGGCCGCTGGATTGGCGACAGGCCCCTGTTCATACTCTCGGTACTGCTTACGGTCATCGGCATCCAGTTCGTTTCCACAGGCCTGCTCGGCGAACTTATGACATCAGTCACCCACAAGCGCGACCAGGAAGTCCCGATGAGGCGCGTGCTCGACAGAGGCAACAATAAATGAGTGGCAGGAAGGCTTTTCGAGTAAATGTCCGATAAAATAGCTGCAATAGTCGTAACATACAACAGCGGAGAGTATATACGCCCTTGTATTGAGTCTCTGAGGGACCAGACCATCCCGGTGCGTATAATCGTGGTGGACAACGCCTCGTCCGACGACAGCGCGATTACCGCGATGGAACTCGGCGCAGAACTGGTGGAGAGCGGCGCCAACCTCGGATATGCAGGCGGCAACAACATAGGCGTTGCAAGGGCTCTCCAGGACCCTGAGGTTGAATACATCCTGCTGATGAACCCGGACGCTGTCGCGGACAGGCGGCTCATCGAAGAGCTCGTCGCCTCGCTTTCACAGGACGAAAAACGGGCGGTTACCCAAGCCAAAATGTTCCTGACGCGCGAGCCGGAGCTTTTAAATGCCGCCGGCATCTGCCACCACTACCTTTATTTCGGCTACTGCGATAAATACCATCATCCCGACAGCGATGCCGTCGACCGCGAGATTGCGGTTGCAAGCGGCGCCTGCATGATGATACGGCGGACGGTTATCGAGGAGCTTGGATACCTCTTCGATGACGAGTTCTTCATGTACCATGAAGACTCGGACTTCTGCATCAGGGCGCTCCTTCGCGGGTATAAATGCGTCCTGTCGGCGAAGGCTTTGGCCTGGCACGATTACCGCTTCGGGTCTTCCGCCTATAAGTACTACCACATGGAGAAGAACCGGCTGTACCTGATGCTCCAGAACTACCGAGCTTTCACGCTCGCGCTCCTGCTGCCCGCTATAGTGTTTACAGAGATGCAGGTACTGTTTTTCTCGGTAATTAAGGGCTGGGTCGGGGCCAAGATAAAATCGTATTTCTGGCTGGCTGCAAACTTGGGCAAGGTAATGGACAGCCGGTCAAGAGTCCAGAAGAATCGGGTTGTCGGCGACCTCGAACTGCTCAAGCAGTTCGTCCCCGACATCACCTTCCCGGAACTCGCCAACCCGCTGGTCAGATATATCACGGACCCGATACTGACGGCCTACCTTGCGCCGGTTAAATGGGCGGTCAGGCTGGTTTATGGAAAAGGAGTAAAGAATGCCGGTTGACGCAGGTGTATCAAAAGACGGGGTCGTATTTCAGCGCGAACAGTACGCCAAGGGCGGCATCGGCAGGAAATACTGGGACTACCGGGACAATAACATCATGGATGCGGTTGCAGGGTCATTCAGGCCAGACAGCCGGATTGTAGATGTCGGCTGCGGTGAGGGCATACTGCTTGAAAAACTCGTCAAGCGGTACCCTGGGGCCGACCTTGAGGGCCTCGACCTCGACCCGTTGAACATAGCGATATGCGCCGAACACGGCCTGCGTGTGCGCGAGGGCGGGGCATATGTCCTGCCCTACGAGACTGCCAGCCTCGACCTTTGCCTCTTCATAGAGGTAATCGAGCACTTGGAAAAGCCGGAGAAAGCGATAGCCGAGCTTTACCGGGTGCTTAAACCCGGCGGCAGGCTCGCGGTGCTGTTCCCGAACGACGCCACATTCAAGCTGGCCCGTCTTGCGACAGGCATGGTTAAGGAGGCCTACTACGATACTGGCCACCTGCGGCAATGGACGCCGCGCGCGCTGGGCAGGACGCTCAATTCCGCAGGCTTCCGCGTCCTTCTCGACAAGAGCCTGCCGGTCCCGTTCTTCCCGATGGCGCTGCACCACCTGACCGTGGCCGGGAAGTAGCCGGAAAAACATACCGGAAAATCTTTACTTGAAGCCCTGTCGGGCTTATAATGCGGTTTACGAAATATTTGCCGGAGTTTCACGAATAAATGAGCCAGAATTTTAAGATACTGCTCGTCAGCGCTGTAAATACCGAGGTCGAGGTCGAGAGCCGGTACCCAAACCTGGGCATGGCCTACCTCGTCTCGATGGTGAGGAAAGAGCTCCCCGGCGCGGCTGTCGAGTTTCTAATCACGGACAAGGACATCCCGGGGGTTACGGCGAGCTTCAAACCGGACCTCGCCGGAATATCCTCCGTCTCGCAGAACTACAACATCGCCAAGGAATACGCGGCGTTTTTCGAGAAGTCCGGCATCCCGTACATCATGGGCGGCGTGCATATAACGCAGATGCCCGCGACCCTGCCGAAGGGCGCGCTCGCGGCATGCCTCGGCGAGGGAGAGCATACCTTCGCAGATATCGTGAAAGCCGCGCTCGCAGGCAGGCTTCGCGAGTCGATACCCGCCATTCCGGGCCTCGCATACTGGGACGGCACAGAACTGAAACTGACCGAGCCGCGCGAGCAGGAGCCTGTCCTTGACAACCTGCCGGTCCCCGCGCGCGACCTCCTCGATATCCGTTCGCACGCGTATATGTTCACCTCGCGCGGATGCCCGTTCCGCTGCACATTCTGCTCGTCCACTCGCTTCTGGGACAAACTCAGGCTGTTCTCCGCAGAATATGTGGTGGACGAAATCGAGCTGCTGGTAAATCAGGGCGTCGAGATGATAAGCTTCTTCGACGACCTCTTCGTGGCGAACTTCCAGAGGCTGGAAAAGATTTACGAACTGATGGAAAAGAGGGACCTGTTGGGCAAGGTGCATTTCACCTGCTCATGCCGCGCCAATGTCGTAAGGCCGGAGCTTGCCGCGCTTCTCAAGAATATGGGCGTGGTCAGCGTCGGGATGGGCCTTGAATCCGGCGACGACGAGGTCCTTAAGTTTTTGAAGGGCGGAAACATATCGGTCGCGCATAACCGCGATGCGGTAAACCTGCTGAAGGATGCCGGCATAGCCGCGAACGCCTCCTTCGTTATCGGTTCGCCAAATGAGACGCGCGAACAGGTGATGAATACCTATAATTTCATAAAGAACAGCAGGCTCGACCTGTTCGATATATATATACTGACCCCGCTCCCAGGCACTCCCGTATGGGATATGGCGGCAGCAAAGGGGCTTGTGGGCGAGACGATGGACTGGTCGCGGCTCGATGTGAACCTTTACCGCTCGCCGGACAAGGCCATTATTATGTCCGATGTCCTGTCCCGCGACGAGATAATCGCGCTGTACAACAAGTTCAGGAAACTCAGGCTTTACAGGAATATGTTCAAGGTGATAAACCACCCGATGAAGCGCGACCTTCCGAGGATTGCGCTGCGCATGTTTCGGGAATATCTAACCGGCAAGTTCAAATAGGACGCATGGACCAAAGTAAATGGAAAACATAACCGGCAAAAAAATCAAAAGGATTGTATTCATATCCCCGCCGTTAAGCCTTGAGGAGCGGTACGGAGACCTCGCGGGCGCGGGCAGTTCCATGCCGTCGCTCGGACTGTTGATGCTCGGGGCGGTCGCCCGCCGCGCGGGATACGAGCCCTTCGTCATAGAGGCGGCGGCCGAGAATATGCCGCTCCGTCAGGTGATGGACAGGCTCGCCGAAATAAGGCCGGAGATGGTCGGCATCACGGCGACTACCCTTTCGATATTCAATGCGCACACGGTGGCCGAAGAGGCGAAGAAGCTCGACCCGGGCATCGTCACGGTTGTCGGCGGCCCGCATATCTCTGCCGTCCCGGTCGAGACGCTGACGCGCTTCCCGAAGTTCGACATTGCCGTAATAGGCGAGGGCGAGGACACGCTAATCGAGCTTCTGTCCGCCCTGAATGAGGGCGCTGACTTGTCCGCCGTCGCGGGCCTTGCCCTGCGGGACGGCGAAGGCATCAAGCTCACCGAAAAAAGGCCGCTCATCAAGGACCTCAACACGCTTCCTTTCCCGGCATGGGACCTGCTTCCGGGCTTTCCGGGCAACTACAAACCGACCCCTTTCCGCCACCTCCAGCTTCCGGCTGCCCCGCTCGTCACTTCGCGCGGCTGCCCGAACAACTGCATCTTCTGCGACAGGACGATATTCGGTCGCGCGTGCAGGCTTTTCTCCGCGGAATATGTAATAGAGATGATACGCGAGCTGGTCGAGAAGTACGGGGTGCGCGAGCTGGTATTTGAGGACGACACATTCGTTATGAACAAGCCGCGCGTCACGAAGATATGTCAGGCGATGAAGGAGTCCGGCTGGAACCTGACATGGACCTGCCTCGGCCGCGTGGACATGGTGGACCAGGATTTACTGAATATCATGCGCGAGGCCGGCTGCTGGCAGATCGCTTACGGCGTCGAGAGCGGCAACCAGGACATCCTCGACCTCGTCGAGAAGAAGATAAAGCTCGAACGGGTGAGCCAGGCGCTCAAATGGACGAAGAAGTCCGGGATGCTGACGAAGGGGTTCTTCATACTCGGTTTCCCGACCGAGACCAAGGCGAGCATACAGCGCACCGTAGATTTCGCGAAGCGCGAGGCTCTCGACGATATCTCCGTATTCAAGCTCACTCCGCTGCCCGGTTCAAGGATCTATGAGATTGCCGGCGAGTATGGCACTTTCGACAACGACTGGCGCAAGATGAACCTGCTCGATACCGTGTTCGTGCCTAAGGACCTCACCCAAAAGGAGCTTGAGGACTCGGCGAAGCGGATGCTGAAGGAATTCTATCTGCGGCCAAAGACGGTTTTCTCGTACCTTGCGCGCGTGATAAAGAACCCGTCCCTTATCCCTGCCGTGCTCCTGGGCTTCGGCGCATTTTTAAAGACGGTGAAAAAGTGACAAACCCGCGAAGCGACACGCTCGTTATAATCCCCGCCTACAACGAGGGCGGCAAGATTGCCGGGATTATCGCCAAGATAAAGTCTCTCGGGATAGGCCTCGATGTGGCTGTAGTGGACGACGGCTCGAAAGACGACACCGTTTCCAAGGCAAAGGATGCGGGCGCCGTCGTATTGCCGCTTCCAGGAAACCTCGGCTACGGCGGTGCGCTCCAGACGGGCTTTCGGTATGCTCTGCAAAACGGGTACAGCTACGCAGTCCAGATAGACGCCGACGGTCAGCACGAGCCAACCTACATAAAGGACCTGCTCAGCCCTGTGAAGGCTGGCATGGCCGATGTTTCTCTCGGTTCGCGGTTTATGGGGTTGGGGGACTACAAACCGACATTCGCGCGCGCGATGGGCATAAAACTGTTCGGCGGCATCGCCTCTGCCATCATAGGCAGGAAGGTAACCGACCCGACTACCGGATTTCAGGCGCTCAACCGCGACGTCATCCGCTTTTACGCGTCGGATACCTACCCGGTGGACTTCCCGGACGCGGATGTGCTCATCATGCTGCACAGGGCGGGCCTGAGAAGCATAGAGGTCCCGGTGATGATGTATCCGCGCACTGAGGGCACGTCTATGCACAGCGGTTTGAAGCCGCTCTACTACATCTTCAAGATGATGCTTTCCATACTGGTCACTCTGATGAGGAAGAATGCGTTCAGGAAGGGTTAGGGGGTAACTAATGGACAAGGTCCAGATAGTCTCGGTCGTGATAAGCCTTGCTATACTGCTCGGCGTGTTTGAACTCGTGCGCAACGGCAGGCTGCGCGAGGCTTATTCCGTGCTGTGGATCTGCACGGCAATAGTGATGATATGCATCTCCGTGTTTCACCAGATAATAGACAAGTTCGGTGCGATGGCAGGGATCGGCTCGTCCGCGACCGTCCTGTTCCTGCTGGCGTTCATCTTTCTAATCCTTATCAATATTCAATTTTCGCTTATCATCTCAGTGCTGACCGAACGAAACAAGCTGCTGATGCAGGAGATGGCAATTCTCGGTCAGCGGATTGAAGAGCTCGAAAATAAGACGGAGCTTTCCTGAGGGCAGCCTGCGTACGAAATTGATGAACTCACTTCCTGTCAAGCCAACTCTTTATCTGGCTCAGGAAACCGAGCCCGCCCGATAGGTAGTTCATCAGCTCATAAGGCGTCCTGATATTGTAAAGTATCCGGAAAAGCCGCCTGGGGTTGAAGTAGTACAGCTTGTTGGCCCGGCCGATAAGGTTTTCTATTTCTTCCTTTGAGACGGAAGCGTTTTTGGAGAGCACGCAGTTTTCGCCGATTGCAACAAAATCCTCCCACTTGATGTCCTTCAGAGGCGTAGACGAGAAGAAATACTCGAAATCCTTTGTGCCAGGATACGGGACCAGCATGTTGTAGAACGAGAGTACGGCATCGACCTCCTGCGAGAAGGCGAGCGTGCGCTCCATCTGCTCGCGGGTCTCGCCCGGCGACCCGAATATATAGAAAGTCTGGGTCTTCAGGCCTAACCTGTTCGCAATGTGGACGGTTTCCAGGGCCTGCTCCGGCTTGATGTTCTTTCCCATGTTTTTAAGGATGCCTTCGTCGGCCGATTCCACACCGAAACCTATGCTGTAGCAGCCGGCCCGCTTCATAAGCGATAGGGTTTCCTTGTCCACCGTGTTCACCTGGGAGAAGCAGAACCACTGAAGGTCTAACCGCCTGTCTATCATCCCCCTGCATATCTGTTCCAGCCGCCCACGGTTGATAGTGAAAGTATCGTCGGTAATAACGAGCTGCCTCGCGCCGTACCTCTCTTTCAAGGACTGCATCTCATTCAGGACGTACTCGGCCGAGTGCATCCGGTATTTTTTGCCTGACACAACCCTCGCGGCGCAGAAGCTGCAGTTATAAGGACACCCCCTGCTCGTCAGTATGGTCAGGCATTTCCTGTATCTCGCGTTATGCGCATTGGGAACGAAGAGGTCTTGCGGTATCAGGTCTCTGTCCGGGGGCGGGATCCTGTCCAGGTCTTCGATGAACGGCCTTCTCCCTGTCCGGACTATCTTCTCTCCGCTCTTGTAGACGATGCCCTCAACCCCTGACAGGCTGGAGCCGGACCGGAAGGCATCCACGAGTTCGAGCATGGTCTCCTCTCCCTCGCCAACCACCACGCAATCGATGAGTTCGTGGTAATTCTCGATTATGAACTCGGGGATCGCGCTCGCATGCACGCCGCCTAAAACTATTCTTGCGCCCGAAACATCGCGGGCTATCCTCGCAAGCTCAAGCGCACGCGGAAAATTGGGCGTAGAGCTCGTAAGGCCTATCACGTCCGGCGCTTCCTTCTTTATAATCTCGCTTATGTCGGCATAGCTGAGGCCCTGCGCTTCCGGCTCATACATGAGCACGTCATGATTGCCGTACGTCTTCAGGTAGCTTGCTATATACGCAAGCCCTAACGGAAAATACCTGCCTGCCGCCCTGCTTATCTTGCCGTACAGGTCAAGGTAGGGGGGAGCGATCAATATTATTTTAGCCACTGTTACCCTCTCTAATCCGATTCTTATATGTTTCCGCTTTTACGGAGGATATTTCCTCTTCAAACTTGAGCTTGAGCAGGGCGACTTCCTGCGCCAGCGTCTTGTTGCGTTCGGAAAGCCGCGAGATTACCACCGAGAACTGGACCATTATCAGCATAAGGAACAAAAAGGCAAGCAGGAAGAAGGCGGACGGCGCATAATAGATGCCCATCATATGGCCCAGTTTGTCCAACAGGCCCCTGGAGAGCGCCATGACAAGCAGCACCACCGCCGTGAAGAACCACAGGAGCGAATATTTCTCCTTCAGCCTCCTGCTGCGGACGAGTTCCAATATCACCAACAGAAGCAGCCCGCTTCCCGCAAGGGCTATCATCTCCGCCCTGGTATGCATATCAAGCCTCCATCTCCGGCTTTTTTCTTATAAGCCATATAAAAAGCACCATCATAACTTTTACCATATAATATGCTGATTTCAGGGGAGTGATGGAGGAGCGTCCGCCGGAACGGGCCCGCATGACTACCTGTTCTTCCTCTATCCTCAGTTTTGCCAAGTGGACCAGGAGCAAGCTTTCGACCTCGGGGTAGTCCTGCGGGTACTCCTCCGCAAAGAGGTTTATAACTTTCTTCCCCACGGCCCTGAAACCGGATGTAGGGTCCGTCAGCGTTTGGCCGGTCATAACGGTGAGCACCTTAGCGAAGGCCTTAATGCCCAACCTTCTCATTGGTGTGGACTTGAAGCCACCGCCTGAGATGAACCTGGACCCTACTACGATATCGGCCCGGCCTTCCTGTATTGGCTCTAATATCTTCCGGACTTCGGCGGGGTCGTGCTGCCCGTCTCCGTCGACCTGGACGGCAATGTCGTATCCATATGCCTTCGCGTAGAGAAAACCCGTCTGCATGGCGGCCCCGATACCCATGTTGTAAGGAAGCCGCGCCACCTTCGCGCCTGCCGCCGCCGCTGCTTCTGCAGTCTTGTCTCTCGACCCGTCGTTTATAACAAGGATATCCATTTCAGGACAGGCGGTCTGCAAACTGCCGACCACATCGCCGACAGAGGCCTCCTCGTTATAACACGGTATTACGGCAAGAATCCTCATTTTCTCTCATCTGCAAGCTGGTACAGGAAAATGCCGGAGTCCTGCAATATTAGCTGTGTATGCATATTGAAATACGGGTCGTCCGGCACGGTGCCGCCCTCGCGGTTCGCATTTATCAGCAGGTATGAAGCGCCCATGGCCTTCAGGTTCTCGATTATTTCTTCGCTTGGCCGGAACCCCCCAAAAGAATTGTGGCCCTCCAGATATATGACCTTGTCTCTGCCTGTTGGGCCGAGTGAGGTCGGAAACCCTAAAGTCTTCCTGTCCCTGAAATAAACGCTGGCATCGTCCCAGAGCTGGTAGATGACCGCGTCTGCGGGCAGGTTCGCATTAATCCATTTCCATGCCCCGTAAGAGGAGAGGAACCCCTGTGTTTTTGATATTTCCGTATAGTAGGAATCCCTGGCCTTGGCAGAAATGGAAGGGAACCCGTCTACTTTAACGCCGCCGGTATTGGAAAGCAGGGCGGAGAAGCAGAAAAGGGCCGCAAGAAACTTGCCGGCAGTCCTCTTGAAACCGTCGTCGCTGCATATCAGCCGGCCGACAGGGTAGCCCGCAAGGACCGCAAGGAACGGCCCGACCGGGACAATATACCGTATGTTCTGAGCGGTAAGGTACCAAACGGCAAAATACATCAGGCAAAACGCTATCAGGTATTTCACCTCTTTTTCCAAATTCCTGCACAACAGGAGACCCGGCGTGAACATAAGGAAGCAGGGCCCCAGCGAGTTTAGTTCGCCAGAGTAGAACCGCCCGGGGTACATGCTTACATTCCACGGGAGCATCAGCAAATCGCCCAAGCCGGTTTTCATGCCTCTCGTCCAGTATTGCCCCATCTCCGACTGCCCCCCGCCTGACACAAGCATTGGAAAGAACGGGTTGCCGTAATAAAACACATTTCTTATATACCAGGGTGCAACGACGGCAAGAGCGAGCAGCGAGTACATAACAACCGCGGAGGCGGTCCGTCTTGTGCCAGCGCGGTCGATGGAGTACATCTTGTACGCGACTCCGACAAGCAGTATCACGAGGAGGAGGTTAGAGGTGTACTTTGTGCACATCGCCCCGCCCGCCATCAGCGAGGAGACCCAAAGCCAGTTTTTACCCTTTTCGCCGAAGGACACGATTAGGGCGTATACCGCAGCGCAGATGTAAAAGCCCTGAGCAAATTCCACGTAGGCTTGGGGCAGCAGCCAGACGACTATCGGCATGGCAAGAAATATCGCCACAACAAGAAACGGCTGGCTTCCCTTAATAAACCGTCTGGCAAAGGCATAGCCAAACAGGCCGCAACCGATCGCGAGAGAATAGTTTACAAGGTTGGCTGATATGTCGCTTTCGACCAGCATAGCCAGCATAAAGAGCATTTCCGCCCCGAACGGGTACGACGAGCCATTGATGTCGGGGGTTGGAAAAATCCTGTGCGCTTCAATATAAAGCCTGGGCGCGCCATAATGGTACATCAGGATGTCGAAGCCCGTCGGAGGCAAGAAAGCCTGGTAAAGCCCTTTAAACATCAGGTAGGCGGTCACGGATGCCAGCAGAACCCCGGTCAGCCCGAGGTTCACGGTGCGCGGCAGTTCCGCAAGCCTCTTGAAATAGCTCTGCAATTCCCGCGCGCCCACAACCAGGCAGGCAGCAAGGAGCAGGTATCCGGCCGGGGCGTAAAGAAGCCCGGCCATCCCCAGGACGAACATGGCGGTCGAGATTAATACCAGGCCGAGCGCGGCTTTAAAAAGGCCTTCTTCCAGCAGGGTGTCGGGCTTCGGCAGCCAGCGCGCGAAGACGGCCCCGCCGGCCCCGTATGCCGCCCCGAACAGGGCCAATATGAAAATGAGCTTGTTCCCTATTACATAAAAAACGAGCACAGCGAATCCCGCCAGGGACGGTATCGAGGTATACCTTTGGGAATACGCCGAGAGAATGTAAAGGGCGTAGATTATGAATATCGCGGCGAGAGCGCGCGTGATGACCCTGTTCATGCGGTGTATCCGTCCGGTTGACCTTCGCCGCCCGCAACCGGCGCTCTATTTATATTGTGCATAGGACCTCGATGTTACTGTCGGTACTCATGTGTAATTGCAGAAATAAAACGCTTAAAATATACTCTTTTATGGATTGACGGTCAAGATGTAACTACTTTTTACACAAAGTTTCAAGGTAATAATTCATTAGGCTTCGCTGTTTTTACTCGTACCTCTTCACCTCGAATTTATAAACCGAAATCGGCTCGTCCTGCCGAATCCCCGCCTTCCGCATCGCAATATCAAGCTGGTACTCGACCGTGTCCACGCCTTCGAGGTCCGGCAGCAGAAG
>DASXVI010000149.1:0-2030 GCA_036504315.1 Nitrospirota bacterium | reverse complement strand
GTATCTTGAAGGTGCTACCCTTGCCGACCTCGGACTCTACCTCCACCGCTCCCTTGTGCAGTTCGGCGATTGCCTTCACGATGGAAAGGCCCAAACCCGTGCCCTTCACCCCCGCAGTCCGCTCGGAGCGGTAATACGTGTCGAATATTCTTGCCGTCTCTTCCCGTGGTATCCCGGTACCGTTGTCCGAGACGGATATCTCGACCCATTGGTCCCCGTTCGTGTATGTCGTTTCTCCGCGAATTACTATAGTCCCCCCTTTCTGGGTATAATTGACCGCGTTTCCAACGAGGTTTGCAACTGCACGCTCAAGTTGCCTTCCGTCCGCGATTATTTCAGGCAGAGGCCCCATTTCCAAACGGCATTCCTGCCCCTTTTTTATCGCGGGCGCGAGACAGTCCTTGTGCACCTTCATCAAAAGCCGGTTGAGGTCTACCGGCTCCAGCCTCAACTGCACCCTGCCCGACTCCATGCGGGCCGCGAAGAGGTAGTCGTCCGCCATCCCGGCCAGCTTCCTTCCATTCTCGTATATTATCTCCAGCATCTCCCTGTCTTCGGCTGATACGCCGGAGTCCTTCATAAGCATCAGTTCCGCATAACCAATTATCGCCGTGATGGGCGATTTCAGGTCGTGCGTCATCATCGATGCCATCTCCTCCTTCTGCCGCTCCAGGCGTTTTCTTTCGGAAATGTCCCTGAGTATTTTGATGAGCATGGTCTTGCCGTCATGGTCTGTAAAAAGCGAGGAAGATATTTCTGCTTCGAACCTGACGCCGTCGCTTCTCAAGAGCGTTATCTCGCACCTGCCGCTGCCGGTGCGGATGATATCGTTTATGCATAACTGCATTAATTCATTATCGGGCGCGATGAACCTGTCCCGGCTCTGCCCCTCTATCTGAGCTTTAGGGTATCCCAACATCGTCTCCGCAGCGGGGTTGCATTTAATTATCAGCCCCTCCGGCGTGCCTACGAGTACTGCGTCCACGGTGTTTTCAAATAAAAGCCTGTACATCTCCTGGGACTCCCGCAGGGCAAGCTTGTCTTTTACCGATTGCACGATCCTCTCGGACTTTCTCCGGCCCCTGTCGAGAAAATACGCCCCGCAGACAAGGACAATGACATCCAGCGCCCTGCTGAATATAACATACTGTCTGGTGAAACCGTCCTGCGGCGAGAGGAAATACCCTGCGACTATAAATAAACAAAAAATGGATGTATATGAGAGAAGGGCTTTGAAACCTAAATACCTGGATACTAAAATAAGCGGTAGAAGATAGCCTATCCATACGCCTGCGCCGAGCGGGGTAAGGATATCGATATAAAAAGTCCCCGCGCTCAGCAGGATGATACCTGCATGGACCAATAAGGTTCTATTTAATGGCACGGTAGTCATTTTATGACTTAAATTATACCAGACAATGCCCGTCCGCTCAGCGTTTACAGCCTTTAGCATGCTGTTGGCAGTTTTCATTGGAAGCCGTTAAAGGTCCCTCCTATATTTTTTCTTGACAAAAAAGGGGCGTTTGGGCTAAATTAGCCGTCTGCCAGCTCAGGGCGGCGTAGCTCAGGTGGTCAGAGCATGCGGCTCATATCCGCAGTGTCCGGGGTTCAAATCCCTGCGCCGCCACCACTAAAACCAACCCTTTCCGCGCTGTCGCGGAAAGGGTTTTACCTTTATGACCGACAAATTTCTCAAAAAAGTAAAACGCACGGCGGACGCCTGCAATATGCTGCCGGGGGCGCGGAAGGTGCTCGCCGCAGTCTCGGGCGGGCCGGACTCCGTCGCCATGCTGTACGGCCTTTGCGGGCTTGCGGAGGTGTACGGCTTTACAGTCGCGGTCGCGCATGTCGACCACGGCTTCAGGCCCGAATCGGCGGAGGAGGCGGTCTTTGTCCGGGAGATGGCCGTCAGGCTCGGGCTCGACTTTCGCTTCATCGAGGCCCGTCTGGGCGAGAGGCTCGCGGGGCTGCCGGTCAACCGGCAGGACGAATCCAGAAAAGTCCGGTACGCATTCCTTGAGCGCACGGCC
>DASXVI010000148.1:0-1955 GCA_036504315.1 Nitrospirota bacterium | reverse complement strand
GTAAGAAGTGAAAGATATTATCCTTATGCTCCTGAAGAACCGTGCGGTACAGATACTCGTATTCCTGATAGTTGCGGCGGTCGTCCTGAACTCGGGGTTTTACATGCTGCGCACCTCCAGGGAGGCCGTGAGGGCCGAAAGTCTCGCCTCCAGGCTTGAGGATATAAGGAAGGACATCCTGTCGATGGAGACCGAACGCAGGCTTTACGCAAATTATGGTACCGGCCGCGAGAAGCTCGGAATCTTCAAGCAGAGGCTGCCGAAGCAGACGGATTACATTGATATGCTGAACAAGCTTTACAAGCTGGCAAAGTCCGACGGCATGGAGACCTCATCGCTATCCACCGTAGCCCGTCAGGCGGGAAAAGAGGGAGACATCCTGCTGATAAGCTTTTCCATCCCGGTTGCCGGAGACTACAGGTCGGTGAGGAAGTATATCTATGACATAGAGACCTCGCCGCTCTTCCTAACTATAGACAACCTGTCGCTTTCGGCCGACCAGGCCACCGGCAGCATAACCCTCTCGATAGGGATCAGCACTTACGCGAGGAGTGGATGACGCAGCAGGAAAAGAAAAAAGCATATATCCTCGGCGTGCTTGCGTTACTTTTCGTCGCCTACTGGTCCTACGGTCATTTCAAGAAGGCCGCGCCGGTGAAGGCGGCGGCCCCAGCAGGCAGACAGCGAGTGGTCAAGGCCCCGCCAAGGGCGGACTTCACTGTCAACCTCGACCTGCTCGACGCGAAAAGGGAGCCGTTTACCGCAAAGAGGAACATATTCAGCCCGGTTTATGTAAAGCCGACGCTCCCGAAGCCGAAGCCGGGCGGTCAGGCGGCAATAGCTCCGCCCGCTCCGCTGATAACGGTTAGCGTGCCGCCTCCGCCAAAGAGCCCGGAGGAGCTTGCCCGGGACAACGCGAGGGAGGAGATGAACAAGTTCCGCGTGCTGGGGATGGTCCAGAGGAAGGGCCGCTCCGATGTGCTCATGCAGCTTGCCGGAAATAATTTCGTCGCCGCCAAGGGCGAGGTGATAACCAAGCAGTACTATATAGCCGACATCACCCGCGACACGGTAGTGGTCAAGGACAAGGCCACGGGATTAGAGACGAGGATAAAGGCGAATTTCGAGGCTGCCGCCTCCAAGTCCGGTTCATCGCCTGTTTCCGGTGGGATGCCGGGGTCGGCGCAGAGGTCCACGCCGGGCATGGGGATGCCCAGACCGGGAATGGGTGGAGGCAGGATGACCCCGCCGGGCGGGCCGAGGTAGGATGGCAGCCTTGCCGCAGGACGGCGGCCTGGCGGAATCAAAGTGAAGGTTGGCCGAGTGAAAGTATTGTAATATAGGCGGATTGTTAATAGCTGCCTTGCCGCATCCAGCGGCCCGCGCGGCGCGCCGGTTTCTGCGTTTTGTATCATGAAGGGGGGACAATGCTTAGAAAGGCCGGGCTGCTTTTGATAGCGGTTTTGCTGCTTGCGGGATGCTCCGGGAAGGTCGCTTTCCAGAAGGGCGAGAAATTTTCGCTCGAGGGCGACTACGACCGGGCGGTAATGTTTTATCGGCAGGCCCTCAGGGAAGACCCCGAGAATGTGAGCTTCAAGACACGGCTCACGAAGGCTCAGGACCTTGCCGTCCAGAACCACGCCCAGAGGGCAAGCCAGTACCTGAAGGACAAGAACGCCGAAGTGGCGGTTTACGAGGCCCAGCAGGCCCTTGCCTTCGGCCCGGAAAACGAGAGGGCGAAACAGCTCTTGTACGAGGCCGGGAAGCTGAAGGAACTCCAGACCCACTTCGCCGCCGGGCAGAACTTCTATGCCGCAGGCAGGCCTAACGAGGCGCTGGACGAGTTCTCGAAGGTTCTGGAACAGGAACCGGACAACCCGGACGCAAGGGCCTTCATCGAGAGGATAACGAAGCAGCGCGCTACGCTCAACCAGGACAACGAAGAGCTCACACTC
>DASXVI010000147.1:0-6127 GCA_036504315.1 Nitrospirota bacterium | reverse complement strand
GGCAAGTATGGCCTGCGTCTCGGCGCAGACCGTCCCCGTACTCCAAACTATTCCCCGGAAGACTGCGGGCGTGTAGCCATCCTCCCTGAAACCTATGAGGCCGTAGCCGCCGTCGAAGGCAGGGACGATTACAGCGTCATGGTCTTCCAGCGCGGCAAAAGCCTCCTCGGCTACAGCCTTGTCCAGCCCCGGAATGTCGCTCCCAGCAAGGAGCACCCTGTCCATTCCTTCGGAGAACCCTTGCGCGAATGCGTTCTCCATCCGCTCCCCAAGGCCGCCGCCAGTTTGCGGCACGAAGGTAAACCCTCCGCCCAACCATCCGGCCACCTGCTCCCCGGCATCCGGGGGGTGGTACGAGACCCGAAGCTCGTATGCGCCGCCGCTGACTGCATTCAGAGATTGGACGGCAACGCTCTTGTAGATTTCGAGCGCTCTCCTCCGGCCTATTTCGGCTGCCAGCCTGGTCTTCACAGCCCCCTCTTCGGGGGATTTCACGAAAAAAATCAGGGCGCTCGTCCGGTATTCATTTGTCTTCATGTGATTAATATATCAGAACCGGCTACTTCTTCCCGCCCTTTTTGAATATCTCGTCGAAGAAATTCATCATCGCCTGCCAGGAGCGCTTGTCGGCCCGCTCGTTATAGGCCAAGCCTTTCGACGGGTCGTTGCCCGCTTCCGGCACGGTGAAGCTGTGCACCGCACCGCCATATATGTCCATCCGCCAGTCTACCTTCGTCTTTCGCATCTCCTCGATAAACGCGTCCACCTGTTTCCGGTCTACCATCGGGTCGTCCGCGCCCAGGTTTACCAGCACCTTCGCCTTTATGTCTTTCGCGTCCTCGGGGGTCGGGTTTGCGAGCAGCCCGTGGAAAGTCACAACGCCCGCTATGTCGGCCCCGCTCCGCGCAAGCTCCAGGACCGCCGCCCCGCCGAAACAGTAGCCGATGGCGGCAATCTTCGAGCTGTCCGTAAACTTGCTCTTCTTCAGCTCGTCGAGCCCGGCCTTCACGCGGGCCCGCATCACCTTCCTGTCGTTCATGTATGCGCTGGATACCTTCCCCGCCTCTTCGTGCGACTGCGGCCTGACGCCCTTGCCATAGATGTCCGCTCCGAAGGCCACATACCCGAGCTTCGCAAGCTGTTCGCAGCGCCTCTTCACATATGGGCCAAGCCCCGTCCACTCATGCACGACGAGGATTCCGGGCCGCCTCCCGGCCATCGCGTCGTCATAGGCCAGATAGCCCTCAAGGGCGGTTTTATCCTGTTTGTATTCCACGGTCTGGGTACGCACCTCCGCGCCTGCGTTACCAGGGCCGAACGAAAACGACAGCGCGGCAAATATTAAAAGCATCAGCATATTTTTCACGGAGAGCCTCCTGGGTTGGTTTTCCCTCAAGTATACCAACAGCTCAAAGGCCGTCAAAAGTTTGGGAAGTCCTGCCGAGGGACCACTACCCGCGAGAACTCCGTTTCCGGGGCGAAGGCTGGGACCGGGGCGAAGGCATGGGTCGCCACTGGCGCGGAGGCCGCGGGCGGTATTAATTTATTTTCTGTAACCAAATGGTCCTACCAAACGTCTTTCCAGCTATATCCAGGGGTCGGTCAATTTATTTGTTGACCCGCCCCCTTCCATCCTTTAACATATATAACTTATTCAGTTCTAATGACATATCAACGGCTTCCGGGGTATCAGAGGAGATGCTTGAAATGAGTGTTAACGGTCTTTGCGCTGGGCGGTCATGCCGCCTGCTCGCTTTATCCCTAATCTGCCTGGCTTTTTTCTCCGCTTGTTCCAAGAAAGAACAGGCAAAAAAACCGAAGCTTCCCGTCCCTGTGCTCGCCGCCTCCGCCTCCCGGAAGGACATACCCGTGCAGCTCCGGGCGATAGGCAATGTCGAGGCGTTTTCCACGGTATCCATAAAGTCGCTCGTGCCCGGCGAGGTCACCGGCGTATTCTTCAAGGAAGGCCAGGATGTAAAGAAGGGGGCGTTGCTGTTTACCATAGACCCCCACCCCATCGAGGCAGACCTTCGGCGGGCCGAGGGCGTGCTGGCAAAGGACACGGTGGAGGCCACGAACGCCGAGGTCGATGCGGGGCGTTACTCCGACCTCTTCAAGAAAGGCATGGTGTCGCGCCAGCAACTCGACCAGTCCGTTACCGCGGCGGCATCTCTAAAGGAGACTATCAGGGCCGACAGGGCCGCGATTGAGAGCATAAAAGTCCAGCTCGGATACACAAAGATATATTCCCCGATAGCCGGAAAGACCGGCAACCTGAATGTAACCCGCGGGAACATTGTAAAGGCGAACGAAACGCCGTACCTCGTTGTTATAAACCAGATCCAGCCGGTATATGTAACCTTCTCCGCCCCCGAAATGTTCCTGTCAGAAATCCAGGCATTAATGTCAAAGGGAAAGTTGAAGGTTGCGGCCCGCATAAGCGGTGATACCGGGGCGCCGCCTGAAGGATATCTATCCTTCATCGACAACGCCGTAGACATAACAACGGGAAATGTTAAACTAAAAGCCACGTTTGAAAACAAATCCGATAAAAAGCTCTGGCCGGGCCAGTTTGTGGATGTTGTACTGACCCTATCCACGAAACTCGGCGCGACCGTCGTACCCGCCCAGGCCGTCCAGAACGGGCAGAAGGGCCAGTATGTCTTCGTCGTGAAACCTGACAAAACGGTAGAGAACAGACCGGTGGTACTTGGCCTGACGAAGGATAACGACGCGGTTATCGAAAAGGGCATAAACCCCGGCGAAACCGTAGTCACGGACGGCCAGGTCAGGCTCGTACCCGGCACCAAAGTCGATATAAAAACCAGCCTGTAAGCAACGGCGAGGACTTGATGAATATCTCAGAGATTTTTATACGCAGGCCCATCATGACCTCACTGGTCATGGCGGCTGTCGTTATTTTCGGCATAGCCGGTTACAGCCTCCTGCCGGTCAGCGACCTGCCGAATGTAGACTTCCCGACTATCAATGTATCGGCCAGCCTGCCGGGCGCAAGCCCCGAGACAATGGCTTCCTCGGTTGCTACGCCGCTCGAGAAACAGTTTGCCACAATCGCCGGCATCGATTCGATGTCTTCGACCAACTCGCTCGGCAGCACGCAGATAACTATCCAGTTCAACCTCGGCCGCGACATAGACGCCGCCGCGCAGGATGTCCAGGCGGCAATCGCCAAGTCCGCGCGTCTGCTCCCGGCTGACATGCCGAGCCCGCCGTCGTACCAGAAGGTCAACCCGGCCGACGAGCCCATACTGTACCTTACGCTCAGTTCGCCCACTATCCCGCTCTCCTCTGTGGACGACTTCGCACAGACATTCATGGCCCAGCGCATCTCTATGGTCAGCGGCGTCGCGCAGGTATCGGTATACGGCTCCCAGAAGTACGCGGTCAGGGTCCAGCTCGACCCCAGGGCGCTCGCCACCCGCCAGATAGGCATCGACGATGTTTCAAGCGCGGTGGATAAGGCCAACGTGAACCTCCCGACGGGCACGCTGTTCGGTGAGTCCAATACCTTTACCATCCAGGCGAACAATGAACTCACAACGGCGGAGAAGTTCCGTCCGCTCGTCGTTGCATACAGAAACGGCACCCCGGTCTATCTGAAGGAACTCGGCCATGTCATAGACAGCGTCGAGAACAACAAGGTCGCGGCCTGGTTTGTCAACACCCGAACAATAATCCTCGCCATACAGCGCCAGCCCGGCACGAACACGGTCGAGGTCGTGGACAGCATAAAGAAGCTCTTCCCCGACTTCCGCGCCCAGATGCCCGCCGCCATGGACCTGAATGTCGTGATAGACCGCTCCGAGACGATCCGCGCATCCGTGCATGACGTCAAGTTCACACTGCTCCTGTCGCTCTGCCTCGTAGTTATGGTCATATTCCTTTTCTTAAGGAACTTTTCCGCGACCCTGATACCGAGCCTTGCCCTGCCTGTTTCCATTATCGGGACATTCTCGGTAATGTACCTGCTGGGATACAGCGTTGACAACATGTCCCTGATGGCGCTAACCCTCTCCATAGGTTTCGTAGTCGACGACGCCATAGTCATGCTTGAAAACATCGTGCGGCACATGGAAAAGGGAGAGCCGCCTCATCAGGCGGCTTTGAAAGGCTCGCGGGAAATTGGCTTCACCATCTTATCCATGACCATATCGCTGGTCGCGGTCTTCATACCGGTGCTTTTCATGGGCGGGATACTGGGCCGCCTGCTCCATGAGTTCGCGGTCACGATAGGCACGGCTATAACTGTATCAGGCGTCGTCTCGCTGACCCTCACGCCGATGCTGTGCAGCAGGTTCCTGAAGGCGCCTGGCGAGATAAAGCACGGGCACATTTACGCAGCCTCGGAGAGGTTCTTTGCCGGGATGCTCAATCTGTACAGGAGGAGCCTTACCTTCGTATTCAGGCACCGCCGCGCAACCATGCTCGTCACTCTCGCCTCGCTTATTACCAGTATGTACCTGTTTTATATAATGCCGATGGGCTTTCTGCCGAGCGAGGATACCGGGCTTATCAACGGCAACACCGAGGCGGCTCAGGGAATCTCATTCGATTCCATGAGGGAACACCAGCTTGCCCTTGCAAAGATAGTCCAGGCGGATAAGAATGTGGACTCTTTCATCGTCAGGGTCGGCGGCGGCGGTTCCAGCAGCTCGACAAACACAGGCAGGTTTATGATAAGGCTTAAACCGCGCAGCCAGCGGAAACTGAGCTCCGACGAGGTAATACAGGAACTCCGACCCAAACTGGCAAAGGTGCCCGGCATTCAGGTATTCCTGCAGAACCCACCACCCGTGCGTATTGGCGGCCAATCGTCCAAGAGCCTGTACCAGTTGACCCTGACCTGCCCGGACACGGGCGACCTGTACAAATATGAGCCGGAACTGGAAGCCAGGATGCGCGAAATACCCGGCCTCATGGATGTAACGAGCGACCTGCAGATTACCAACCCGCAGGTGAACCTGGACATATATCGCCAAAAGGCGTCCGCGCTCGGCGTTTCCGTGCAGCAGATAGAGGAAGCGCTGTATACGGCATACGGCTCACGGCAGGTTTCGACCATTCTCACCCCGAATAACCAGTACCGCGTGATTATGGAACTGGACCCGATATACCAGATGGACCCCGGGGCGCTCTCGATGCTCTATGTACGCTCCGATACCGGCCGCCTTATACAGCTTGACTCGGTGGCAAAGATTACGCGCGGCGTCGGCCCCCTGACCGTTAACCACCTTGGGCAGATACCGTCGGTGACAATCTCGTTCAACCTGAAGCCCGGCCTTGCCCTTGGAGATGCTGTGGCGGCAGTTACCAAAACGGCGAGTGCAACTCTGCCTCCCAATATCAGCACGAGCTTCCAGGGGTCGGCCCAGGCATTCCAGTCATCTACAAAGGGCCTGTGGCTTCTTCTGCTGATGGCCATCCTCGTAATCTACATAGTTTTGGGCATCCTGTATGAGAGCTATATCCACCCGATAACGATACTCTCGGGCCTGCCCGCAGCGGGGCTGGGCGCGCTCGCCACACTCATGTTCTTTGGGTACGAGCTGAACATCTACGCGTTCGTCGGGGTAATAATGCTGCTCGGCATAGTGAAGAAGAACGCCATAATGATGATAGACTTTGCGCTCGAAGGCCAGAGGAAGGAAGGCCTGGAACCAAGGGAAGCCATATTCCAGGGGTGCATGGTCCGGTTCAGGCCGATTATGATGACGACGATGGCCGCGCTGATGGCTACGCTGCCGCTGGCGGTAGGCTTCGGCGCCGGGGCGGAATCGAGAAGGCCGCTTGGGCTCGCGGTTGTCGGCGGCCTGCTGGTCTCGCAGGTGCTCACGCTCTACATCACGCCGGTGTTCTACACCTACATGGAATCATTCCTCGCGAAGGTTAAAGGCCGGAAAAAGACTGCTGCTTCGGCCGAGGCAGAGGCTTCGCAATAATTCCTGGACAACATTGCTGACTCAACCCGGCGAGAAGGACCATTCTCCCTCTCGCCGGGGCTTGAGGCCGCCCCTTTAAAAATGCCTTCCTTTGACTCTTCCCGGTCTCACCCTAGGGCTCCCGGACGGATTCCAAAAGCTCGTCTGCCAGTTGTCAACCCATCCGG
>DASXVI010000146.1:0-4694 GCA_036504315.1 Nitrospirota bacterium | reverse complement strand
AGTTCATTAGAAAGTCCCACATCAAAAAGACCGTAATTTCGTTCCCCCTGTCAGCGGAGTGCCGAGGCGGTCCGATATTAGAAATGCTTCCGGCATATTATCAGTCAGGCACATGGGTGTCAAGAAAAGGGTTAACTCCCTCCCCTATTTGGCAGGATGCCCGCATCTGGTATATTTATAAAATCGGAGGCTTTTTTCATGATAGATATCGACGGGAGTATCGGCGAGGGCGAGGGCCAGATGCTGCGGACGGCGCTTTCGCTGTCATGCCTGACCGGCAAACCGTTCCGAATCTTCAATATCCGCAAGGGCCGCCCAAAGCCAGGACTTGCGCCCCAGCACCTCTCCTGCGTGCTTGCCGCAAAAGAAATTTCCTCCGCAGAGGTAACGGGAGACGCGAAAGGCTCGACCGAGCTTACATTTACCCCAGGCACGGTATCCCCCGGAAATTATAACTTCGAGATAGGCACGGCGGGCGCGACCTCGCTCGTAATTCAGACCGTCCTCCCCGCCCTGTTCCTCGCGGGTGGCCCGTCAACGGTTACAGTGACCGGCGGGACTCATGTCCCGTTCAGCCCCCCGTTCGATTACCTGGCCGATGTATTCCTGCCGACGCTCGCAAAACTGGGCCTCCATGCCCGCATTTCTGCCGAGAGTTACGGCTTCTATCCAATCGGCGGCGGGAAGGTGCGGGTGGATATACGGCACTCATCCGGCGTGGAACCGTTCGTGCTGGTTGAGCCGGGCAAGCTGCTCGGAATCCATGGCCGCTCGGGCGTAAGCAGGCTTGCCATAAGCATTGCGGAACGCCAGAAGAAAGCGTTTGTATGGGCGCTCGAAGCGTTGTGGGAGCAAGTCCCGTTCAACATAGAGGCGGTCGAGGTCCAGTCCCCCGGCGAGGGTACTTTCATACACGCTACGGCGAAGTTCGAACACTGCCTCGCGGGCTTCTCGGCAATCGGCGAGATCGGCAAGAGTGCCGAAGCCGTCGGCAAGGAAGCCTCAAGAGCCCTGACCCGCCACATGGCAGCAGGGAGTGCAATAGACCCCTATCTCGCAGACCAGCTGCCGGTCTACCTGTCGCTATGCGGCGAACGCTCGGAATATACTACTTCGAAGCTCACAAGCCACCTTAGCACGAACCTCTGGGTGATAGAGAGGTTCCTGGACATAAAGCACTCTGTCTCGGACGACACCGGCAAGCCGGGCAAGGTCGTAATCCAGAAGCAGGGCGGTTTCACCCCTCACTCCCTCGTCGGTCATTAAAAATCCCAATATCTTGCGTTCCTTCTTGACTCGGCCCTCCTACATATGGTATTCATTCCTGAGAACTTTTACCGGAGGAAGCCATCAAATTCAAGGTCTGCACGCTCGCTTCGGGCAGCAAGGGCAACAGCGTTTTTATCGAGGCCGACGGGACGAAAATCCTCGTGGACGCGGGCCTTACCCTGCGCGAGACGAAGCTTCGGCTTGAGGCTATCGGCGAGAAGGTCGAGGACATCAAGGCCATAATCGTGACCCATGAGCACGGCGACCATGTAAAGGGCATCGGCCCCATTGGACGCGCCTGCAAGACCCCGGTTTACATGACCCATGCGACGCGCAAAGCCGCGATGGGCCTTATCGGCAAGGGTATCCACATCCACGAGTTCGAGCCGGGAAGCGCGTTCGATATCGGCGGCATCCACATCGAGCCTTTCCAGATACCGCACGATGCGGTGGACCCAGTAGGTTTTAACTTCTATTCATGCGGGATAAAAGCGGGGTTTGCGACGGACCTGGGCTATGCCACGACCCTCGTGATTGAGAGGCTTAAAGGGGCAAACCTGCTGGTGATAGAGTCGAACCACGACCCGGAGATGCTGAAGAACGGGCCGTATCCGTGGCCGCTGAAGCAGAGGGTCGCGGGCCGCGAGGGCCACTTGTCTAACGAAGACACCTGCAGGCTGCTCGACACTCTCCTGCATTCAGGACTCAGCCACATCCTGCTGGCGCATCTTAGCGAGACCAATAACCTGCCTGAGATTGCGTACGACAAGGCGCTGTGCGCGCTGAAGAAGAACTGCGCCGACGGCACCAGGCTCTGTATTGCAGGCCAGAACGCCGTCAGCGAGATTATAGGCGTTTAGGCTTCGACCTTCCTTGCATACTCCGTAACCATCAAGACATCCCCGTCCTTATCGAACACAGGGTAAGCCCAGATTTCGAACTTATCGCCGTTTTTGTCGAGTATCAGTTCCCTGTGGACGGGATTCTTCGAGGTAATAGCCTCGGCCACGGGGCATTTATCGATGGTTTCTTTGCGGCTGTGGAATATCCAGCTGCACTTCTGGCCGAGAATTTCACTGACCTCACAGCCTGCGGCGGCGGCGGCGGCCTTGTTGGCCATGATGATAGTGTGGTCCTTGTCCTGTACCGTCACGCGGTCGGGCACGGCGTCGAATGTTACCTGCCACTGGCGCTGGAAATTGCCGAGCACGCCGGCAAGGTTGTCGTTTTCAAACGCCATCGCGAGCAGGTTGGCAAAATTGCTGACGAGCTTAATATCGAACGAGTTGAAAGTGCGCTGGTCCTTGGTGCAGAGCACCAGAGCCCCCTTTACCGAGTCCTTTACCATCAGCGGGACCGCAAGGCCGGAGACAAGCCCGCGCTTCACCAGTTCCTCGCTAACCTTGAACCGGTTTTCATAGGCGAAATCGATTACGACTGCGGGCCTCTGAAGCTCCGCGACATAGGATGCAAACCCGTTGCCCATAACCACGACCCGGTCGCCAAGCGGTTCAACCCCTTCGCCGCCGGCCGAACACACGAGGGTAAGGTGCCGTCCTGTCCCGACAAACAGGTTTACCAGGTCGGCACGCAGGTTCTTCATTATTATGGCGACAGCCGTATTATATTTATCGTCAGGGGAAAGGTTGGATATCAGGGCGTTGGAAAGGGCGTTTATGGTCGTGAGTTCCTGGTTCTGCTGTATCAGCTCTTTGTTGAGCCTTGCCAGCTCGGACTCGGAAGTTTTAAGCTTTAAAACATTCTCGACGGTTATCAGCAGCTTTTCGGACTCGAACGGCTTGCGCAGATAATCGGCGGCTCCGTTCTTCATCAGGTCCACGGCAACCTCTTCGTTGCCCTTTGCCGTGATTATTACCACCCTCGTTTCCGGGCAGGCTTGCCTCAGGCCCTTCAGCAGTTCCATGCCGAAGATGTCCGGCAGCATATAATCCTGTAGTATCAAGGCCGGATTAAAGGTCTTGGCGGCCTCGATGGCGTCCGCGCCGTAGTATGTTACCTTAGTCTCGTAACCTTTTTTGGTAAGCAGGAGGCCCAGAAGATTTGCAAATTCCTCGTCATCGTCCACTATTAATATCTTTTCGGCCATGGCGCTCTCTCCCCAAGTTTTTGTTGACAGATTACTATAATATCAGCCATATTCAATATCAAGCTAATTATTACGCAAATATGACAAGATTTGAACAATTCTCGAACGATTATTATGCAACCGGACATATCAACATGACCAAACCAGAAGCCGAAATAAAAATAGTCCAGCTCCGGAAGGAGATTAAATACCATAACCGGAAGTATTATATCGAGTTTCAGCCGGTAATCTCGGACTCCGAGTACGATAAGCTGATGGACGAGCTGATTGCCCTGGAAGGGCGGTTCCCGGAACTTCTTACCCCGGACTCCCCTTCCCAGAGGGTCGGAGGCGCGCCGATCAAGGAGTTCCGGCAGGTCCGCCACAAATCCCCCATGCTCTCGCTTGACAACACCTACAACAAGGAAGACTTGGGCGAGTTCGACAACCGCGTCAGGCGGCTCATCCCCGGTGAAGAGTTCGATTACATGGTAGAGCTGAAAATCGACGGCGTTGCCGCTTCGCTCCGGTATGAAAACGGCGTGCTGGTAACCGCCGCCACCCGTGGAGACGGCTTCGTCGGCGACGATATCACCCACAACGCCAGGACAATCCGCAGTATACCGCTGACAGTCCCGGACATCCCGGACGAGCTTGCGGGCCGGGGCTTCGAGGTGCGCGGCGAGATTTTCCTGCCGCTCAAATCATTTCTGAGGATGAACGAGGAGCGGAAGGAAAACGGCGAGGAGCCCTTCGCCAACCCGCGCAACGCCGCAGGCGGCTCTCTGAAACAGCTCGACCCAAAGGTCACGGCAAAGCGCAACCTCGATATGTTCGTCTACATGCTCATCCCGGACGGCGACGAAAACCTGTTCGGCACGCAGGAGAAGAACTTCGAGGCGATGAAGGCGATGGGCTTTAATGTCAACAATCACGCCCAGGTCTGCCGGAACATCGGCGAGGTCGTGGATTACTGCAACCACTGGGAGGACAAGCGCGACAGCCTCGACTACGAGATAGACGGCATGGTCGTCAAGGTGAACCAGTTGCGCCTTCGGGACGAGCTCGGCGCTACCTCGAAGTCCCCGCGCTGGGCCATTTCCTACAAGTTCCCGGCGAAGCAGGCCACCACGACCGTCCGCGAGATACTGCCGTCCGTCGGCCGCACCGGAGTAATCACCCCGGTCGCGATATTCGACCCGGTCCCGCTCGGCGGCGTCACGATATCCCGCGCGGCGCTCTACAACGCGGATGAGCTTGAGAGGCTCGGCATCAATATCGGCGACAAGGTATTGATAGAGCGCGGCGGCGAGGTCATCCCGAAGGTCATTAAGGTCGT
>DASXVI010000145.1:0-3027 GCA_036504315.1 Nitrospirota bacterium | reverse complement strand
TTAATTCCTTTTATTATCCCGCCCGATGCGGTTGTGTTCTTGAATACTTCAAATTCCCAATCCAATGTATAATCAGTGAGGTCTTTAAGCTCCAGACCAAAGCGGGTGTCAGGCTTGTCCACGCCGTATCGTCCGACCGCCTCGGCATAGGGCAACCTCTGGAACGGAAGCGCAAGCTCGATGCCCTTTATCTCCTTGAAGACCTTTGCCATCATCCGCTCCATGATGGTCATTATCGTGTCCTCGTCCTCGAAGGAGAGCTCGATATCTATCTGGGTAAACTCCGGCTGGCGGTCGGCCCGCAGGTCCTCGTCGCGGAAGCATTTTACAATCTGGTAGTAGCGGTCGAAGCCCGCAATCATCAGTATCTGCTTGAACAGCTGAGGCGACTGCGGCAGCGCAAAGAACTTGCCGAGGTTTACGCGGGACGGCACGAGGTAATCGCGCGCGCCCTCCGGCGTGCTCTTGGTCAGCACCGGCGTCTCGACCTCCGTGAAGCCTTCGGACTCCAGAAAATTGCGGACGGTCTGCGATATCTTAGACCTCGTAAGCAGTACCTTCTGGAGAGCCGGGCGTCTGAGGTCCAGGTATCGGTACTTCAGCCGCAGAGCCTCGGATGCGTCCGTGTCGTCCTCGAGCGGGAACGGCGGGGTCTTGGATGTGTTCAGGATTTCGAGGTCGGAAATATACACTTCGACCGCTCCGGTCGGGAGGCTCGGGTTGTCCGTGCCCTCCGGCCTCTTGAATACCTTGCCTGTTACGGCGAGGACGAACTCCGTCCTGACGGACTCGGCGAGCTTGTGCGCCGCGATGGACGAGTCCTCGCTGAAGGCTATCTGCGTGATGCCGGCGCGGTCCCTTAAGTCGATGAATATCAGACCGCCGTGGTCGCGCCTGCCCTGCACCCATCCTGCGAGCGATACCGTGTTCCCGATGTCGGAGGCTCGAAGCTCTCCGCAGTTGTGCGTCCTCTTGATCCTCAACTTTTAATCTCCCTGTCTATTTATTTAGGCCTTCTCGAAGACCTTTCGGTATTGAGCACTGTCCGGTTCTTGGGCTTCTGCGCGGCGGTGACTTCCTTGATGGGGCTTTTGGCCTGCGGCTTCGGCTTGGGCCTCTTTTCCTCGTGGCCCGCGGCCTTCATGAGCAGCTTGACCTCGGCAGGGGTCAGCTCGCGGTAAGTGCCGAGCGGCGTCCCTTTCAAATCGATCGGGCCGAACTTCATCCGCTTCAGTTTCTGGACCCTGTGGCCGACCGCCTCGCACATCCGGCGTACCTGCCTGTTCCTGCCCTCGTGGATCGCAACCTCGACCCACGAGTTTTTGTCGGCAAGCCCCTTCTTCTTTACAAACGCCGGGGCGGTAACTCCGTCGTCGAGCCGGACACCGTTTCTCAGGCGCTCCATCTCGGAATCGGTCATCACGCCCTGCACCTTCACCTCGTAGGTTTTTAAAACCTGCCGGGACGGGTGCGTCATCGCGTTTGCGAAATCGCCGTCGCTCGTGAAGAGCAGCAGCCCTTCGGTCTCGTAGTCGAGCCTGCCGACCGGATAAACCCGCGAGCCCACCTGCCCCAACAGGTCCATGACAGTCTTCCGGCCTTCAGGGTCGCTCGTGGTGCTGACATAGCCGCGGGGCTTGTTCAATATTATGTAATACTTCTTGCCGCCGCTCTGGCCCTTGATTACCTTGTTGCCGACCTTTATCGTATCGTTCTCCGGGTCGGCCTTATCGCCAAGCTCCGCCACCCGGCCGTTTATCTTGACACGGCCCTCTATTATCATCTCTTCTGCCTCGCGCCTTGAGCATACGCCGGCGGTGGACAGTATCTTCTGTATTCTTTCGAGAGCCATTAATCCATCCTGTAATTCGGAGCTTCTTTCGTGATGACAACATCGTGGACATGGGACTCGCGGAGGCCTGCGCCGGTAATCTTTACGAAGCGCGCCCTCTGGCGAAGCTCCTCGATTGTCCTGCATCCGGTGTAACCCATGCCCGCGCGGAGCCCGCCTACGAGCTGGTATACATAGTCCGCCAGCGTGCCCTTGTACGGCACCCTGCCCTCGATGCCTTCAGGAACCAGCTTGGACACCCTGGACTCGTGCTCCTGGAAGTACCTGTCCTTGCTGCCCGACTCCATCGCGCCGATGGAGCCCATGCCGCGGTAGACCTTGTAGCTGCGGCCCTGGTAAATGACGGTCTCGCCCGGAGACTCCTCGGTGCCCGCGAACAGCCCGCCAATCATTATCGAGCTTGCGCCTGCGGACAGCGCCTTTGTGATGTCGCCCGAGAACTTGATGCCGCCGTCGGCTATGACCGGGACACCGTACTTGTCGGCCATCTTCGAGCAGTCCGAAACCGCAGTTATCTGCGGTACGCCCGCGCCCGCCACGACCCTCGTGGTGCAGATGGAGCCCGGCCCGATGCCGACCTTTAGCGCGTCCACCCCCGCATCGATGAGGTCCTTCGCGGCCTCTGCGGTGGCTATGTTTCCTGCGACTATCTGCGTCTCCGGCCAGAGTTTCTTTACCTCGCGCACCTGGTCCATCACGCCCTTGCTGTGTCCGTGGGCGGTGTCCACAACCAGGATGTCGGCGCCCGCCTTCACAAGGGCCGCGGCCCTGTCCAGGCTGTCCGGGCCGACGCCTATCGCCGCCCCGACGCGCAACCTTCCAAGCTCGTCCTTGCAGGCGTTCGGAAACTTGATGCGCTTCTCGATGTCTTTTATTGTGATGAGGCCTTTGAGGTTGTAATCCGCGTCAACGACGAGCAGCTTCTCGATGCGGTGCTCGTGGAGGAGCTTTATCGCGTCCTCGAGGCCTGTGCCGACGGGAGCGGTAATGAGCCTGTCCTTCGTCATTACCTCGGCGACCGTGAGGTTCATCCGGGTCTCGAAGCGGAGGTCCCGGTTGGTGAGTATGCCGACCAGCCTGCCGTTCTTCGTGACCGGCACGCCGGAGATGCGGTAGTGCTTCATTATTTCGAGGGCTTCGTAAATCTTGCTCTCGGGCGCAATCGTTATCGGGTC
>DASXVI010000144.1:0-6852 GCA_036504315.1 Nitrospirota bacterium | reverse complement strand
AATGCCGCAAAGACGGCCTCTGACGAGTTAGGCTTCGGCTCCGGTTCCGCTCCGTTGATATCAGGCCACACGCGTTATCATCAGGAGCTTTGCGACACTGCCGCGGGCTTCAAACGCTCGGCATCGGCCTTGCTCTTCGGAAGCGGCTACATGGCGAACGCAGGCATCATCCCGGCGCTCGCACCCGATGGCATAATATTCAGCGACTCGCTGAACCATGCAAGCATTATAGACGGATGCCGCCTGTCGAAGGCAACGGTCGTAAAATACGAACACTGCAATTTGTCCTCGCTCGAAGCGCTGCTCAAGGAATATTCAGGGACCGCCCTGAAGCTGATTATTACCGAAGGCGTGTTCAGCATGGACGGCGATATCGCGCCTATGCCAGGAATAATGAGGCTTGCCGAGGAGCACGGCGCACTCGTCATGCTCGATGAGGCGCACGCAACGGGGGTAATTGGGGACACCGGCAGAGGCACGCTGGAATACTTCAGACTCGGCACGGGCAACATCGTACAGATGGGCACGCTCGGCAAAGCGCTCGGGTCATACGGGGCTTTTTGCGCGGCTGACGAAGATATATGCTCCTACCTGGTCAACACCGCGAGGAGCTTCATATTTTCAACCTCCCTCCCTCCGGCGGCCTGTGCGGCGGCAACAGCAGCAATTGGCGTGATAGACACGGAACCGGCCCGCGTGAAACGCCTGAGCGACAACGCCGCGAAGCTCAGGTCCGCATTCAAGTCGCTTGGCTACGATGTCGCCGGTACCGGTACGCCGATAATCCCGCTGATAATAGGGGACAACCACAAGGCTGTGCAGGTCGCCGAGAGGCTTATGGAGGCTGGCTTCTATGCCCCGGCCATCCGGCCGCCGACAGTCCCGGCCAACCAGGCCCGCATCCGGTTTACCGTATCAGCCGCGCACTCAGACGCCGACATTGAGGCGCTTATCGACGCAGTTGGAAAATTATGAAAGTGGCTATCGTGACCGGGGCCTCACGCGGACTTGGAAAGCAAATCGCGCTGAAATTCGGCCGGGAAGGCTGGGGCGTACTAGTGAATTATTTAAATTCGGCGGATGAGGCCGCGTCTGTCTGCGAGGAGATAATTTCTGCAGGCGGCGACGCGTGTTCCTTCAAGGCCGATGTCTGCATCTACTCCGAGGTTAACGGCATGGTGCAGGCTGCGATCTCCCGCTGGGGCAGGCTGGATGTGCTGGTGAACAACGCCGGCATCACCCGCGATTTCCTGATTGCGAAGACGGGCGAAGACGACTGGGACAGCGTGCTGGATACGGACCTGAAGGCCGCGTTCAATACCACGAAAGCTTCATCAAAAGCCTTTATCAAGGCCCGCTCCGGGCATATAATAAATATATCATCCATCTCGGGTGTGCGCGGCAAGGCTGGACAAGCAGCATACTCCGCGGCCAAGGCAGGACTCATCGGACTGACCAGGGCGACCGCCGTCGAGCTTGCGACTTGGGGCATCCAGGCCAATGCGGTATTGCCGGGATTCATGCTCACTGACATGATTGCAACCATGACAGATGTGGCAAGAGAAAATGCGCTCTCGAACAACCTGCTGAAAAAGTTTTCGGACCCGGAAGAAGTTGCTGATTTTATATTTCATATTGCGGAAATGAAGGCGGTGTCAGGTCAGGTGTTCAACCTGGACAGCAGGATTATCTGATACTACCGCAGATGGTGCGCATCGTTGAAAGCCAGGGCATAATCCGCCTTCAGAGCCTCCAGCCCGTCCGCGACAATATGCCTGCTCGTTGCGGCGAGTTTTTTGCGCCGCTCATCCGCATTCCCGATTATATCCTCTGGATGAAGTGTTGCATTAAACCTCACAAATGCCTGGGTCTTCCATGAGTCCGCCATCTTCAGGAAATGCCTGAACAGCGGCATATCGGCATACCACGGCACATTGCTCCTGCCGCCCTCCTGCCTGTATGCGACAGTCGCCAGAACGACCGGCGCGTTGGCCCTCACAGCGGACTCGAAGAAAAGGCTGCTGAAATTATGCACGCTCGAACCGTCCGAGGTCGTGCCTTCGGGAAACACAACTACCTCTACACCGTAACCCAGAACACGCTCGACTTCCGCGAGCGAATCCACCGACGACCTTTTCGATTCCCTCTTAATGAATACAGTCCCGCATAACGCTGCAATGAGGCCGATGAAGGGCCAGCCCTTGACCTCTTTCTTTGCGATGAACACGGTTGGCCGGACCGAGTAAAGCACAAGAACATCCATATAGCTTGTGTGATTGGAAACAAGAAGCCCGGTGGCTTTCGGCGGCTCTCCGACGGTTTTTATACGAAATCCCAGCACAAAAAGGATGACCCTCGAACCCGCCATCGTCATCCGCGCAAGCGCCCTTGTCCTTGCTCCGGGAGCGCGCAGCAAGACTAAGCCGACGCACCCCGCAGGGATGACAAAAAGCATTATTAAAAGGATAACGGTTGCCAACCTCAGAAATTTTAACATTCACTTAATCCTGTCGATGCCATGCCACGCAATACTGTCCGCCTTCTCGCTGCATCCGAGAGACAGGGCCGAGATATAATCTTCACGCGCATTGTCATTTTTCCCAAGCCTCTCTCTGGCAAAACCCCTGCCGGAGTATGCCTCCGCAAGGGCCTGCGTACCGTCGGGCGCAAATTTTACCGAGGTCGAGAAGAACAATTCCGCCCCGGCGTTATCATCCTCTTTCAGGCAAATGTTTCCAAGGTTGTTTGCCGCCAGGTAGTTCTCCGGGTCGAATGAGAGCGCCTCTGCAGCAAGCATTTTCGCCAGAGCCATGTCGCCAGTCAATCCCTCCTGCTCCACCCTCTCCTGTATCAAATCCGACACCCTCGTATTCTTTGCATCCCTGGTATCGAACCACTTATCGGCAGGCAGCGGCTTGACATAAGAAAGCGAATTTTTAGTAACCCGGAATCCCGCAAACGCCCCACTATTATATGGCGGTGCGGATACATACATCCGTCTACCCCTCGTGTCGAATATCACGGAATGCGCGCATTTTACATTGCTGATTGCGGACGGGTCTCCGAAAGCAAGGACCTTGCCGTCTGTCCCCCAGTTGTCACGCAGTGCATGCAACATCAGGCGAGGCCCGACAACCTTTGCGTTGCCGATAATCTGGTCCATCCTCCTGTAGCGCAGGCCACTGTCGGAATATTGCTCATGCCTGGCATTCTTCCTGTCATCGGAAAATAGCGGGCTGACAAAATGGTTCGATACGATAACCTTCCCGTTATCCATCGAGCGGACGGCAACACGCTCCGCATCGAACTCTATCACGGATATCCGCTTTTCGTCCGCGACAAGGAATATGCCCGGACCTCCCCTGTCCGCTCCTTCTACTATTTCCGCCGCTTCAGCTATGTTGGCCGCGTTCTCCAGTATGCGCCTCGCAAGGAAAACCACCGGGACGCCGGAGAAACTCGTATTCTTGGACTTCGCCGAGAATATCATCACGCACACCCCGCGCTCGTTCATGCCGGAAACCACACCGACCATACCAGGCCAAGATACAGACGCGAAGGAATATCGGCCCTTCATTTTATAAAAGAAAACGGTGCGGAACCGGTCGAGAAGGCCGCGGTTATCCATATCGAAATTTCGGCCCGCCAAAGGCCCGCCAAACGCGGACGATTTGCCTGCCGCCGCCGCGCCGGTGCATGAGTACTTTTGGCCAATATCCTGCAGGACATGAAAAAGCAGAACCTCGTGGTAACCATCTTCATGTTCCGGCGTCATACCAGCCAGCGCCTGCATCTCTTCTACCTCTTCGGGCGTCAGAAACTTCTCGTAGAACCTCGACTGGAACATTGCCGCCTGGTCTACGAGCCATCTGACTATCGGGCCGCCGGGCAGGTCCGGCATAAAGTTGGCAAAGGCGGCCCTCACGCCGGGCATCTTTTCCGCAAACATTGCGGCGTGCTGTGAGCCGATTTCCTTTGCATTGCCGGAAAGCGTTGCAACGGTCAGGCCGCCCGCTTCGGTGATGGAGCAGGCCCCAAATTTGGCGGACTCGCCAGCAAATGCATTCGTTGTAAAAAATAGAAAAAAGAACAGCGTCAGGGCAGTGCGCCGGTTCAGCATTTCATCCCTCTTTAGCCTAAGGTTTGCGTCCTTAATGCTTACGAGAATGCCTGAACTCTGGTATGCGCTCCTGATTAATTATAGCAGGTAAAACACGCCCTTCTACGGGTTGGAATGCTTCTTAAGAACTATGCATGCGCAAGCTCCGCCGTTGCCGAACCCGTTATGTAGCACGGCATCGACTTCCGCCTGGACATTAGCCCCCCGGACATACGCAAGCCCTACCGTTAACGGATGCTCCAGGCCCAGGGTCGGCGGAATGCACCCGTCGCGCATCGTGAGGACGGAGGTCAAGAGCCTGAGACCGCCCATACCCTCGAAGTCGCCGGTCATCGGCCTGATGGTGCTGATTGGAACCGTTCCAGCGGACGGCCCGAACAGATCTTTCACGGCAGCCGCTTCGGACGGGTCAAGCTCGTGCGTTGAATTTGCGGACGCCGAAATGTACCCGATTTCCTCCGGCGATAACCCCGACCTCTCCAACGCCATCCTCATGGCGCGTACCTTGGGGCCTGTCTCGGTTCCGTAACAGTGCGCGCTTGAAATGCCTCCGGTCATCGCCTCCCCGGCCACCTCCGCATAAATCCTTGCACCGCGCCTCTTCGCGGATTCAAGGGTCTCGAACACCAGCACGCCCGCGCCCTCGCCAAGCACCCTGCCATTTCGCTTTCTGTCGAACGGGAAACAGCCTTCCGGCCAAGACCCGTGTCTCTCGGACAACACATTCAGGCTGCCGAACGCGTGGAAGGTGACGAAGTTCAGTTCCTCGCCGCCGCCAGAAATTATCGCGTCAGCCGCGCCTTTGCGTAAAAGTCCTATTGCGTATACCATCGCCTCTTCGGCGGAAACATCCTTCTGGCAGAATGTCGAATTCGGGCCTTTTATCCCAAGCTCTATGGATGTAATACTCGCGGCGGAATTCGGGACGGTGGTCGGAAACAGCATCGGGTTGGCGCCCGCCGGGCCGCGTTCAATAAGCCCGATAAAAAACTCATCGGTGCAGCTGCTCCCGCCGAACCCGTTGCCAATAACTATGCCCATCCGTTCCGCCGGAATGTCGCCGGAATTTATACCCGCATCGCGCATCGCCTCTATCGACGAGACAAGCACCATCTGGGAGAGTTTGTCCATCCTGCGGAGCTTCATCGGGTCGATAATATTCGAAGGGTCGAAGCCGCGCACCTCCGCGCCGAGCTTCGAGCGCACTTTCGAGGTATCGAAATTCTCTATCGGGCGGATTGCCGTCCTGCCTGCCTTTATAGCTTCCCAAAAGCCTGCGGCATCGTGCGCAAGCGCGTTGACCGTGCCTATACCTGTAATCACGACACGGTTCATATTGCCCTCTTGAAAACGACAGAGGTGTTGTTGCCGCCGAATGCGAGCGAGTTTGAGAGCGCAGCCCGGATATCCGAGCGTCTCGCTATATTCGGCGTGCAGTCGATGTCGCACTGCGGGTCGGGCGTCTCAAAATTTATAGTCGGCGGGATAATGCCGTGGTAAACCGTCAGGGCGGTCGCGACCGCCTCGATACCTCCGGCTGAACCGAGGCAGTGGCCTGTCATCGACTTTATCGAGCTGACGGCAAGCCTGTCGGCATGCCCGCCGAATACCGCCCTTATCGCCGCCGTCTCGGCTACGTCGTTGAACTTCGTCGCCGTACCGTGCGCATTGATATAGTCAACTTCGCGAGGTTCAAGTCCGGCATCGAGCAGGGCCGCGCTTATCGCCCTCGCCGCGCCTGCGCCTGCGGTATCCGGCGCTGTCATATGGTATGCGTCGCCGGCTATGCCGTAGCCCGCAAGCTCCGCATAAATCCTTGCTCCGCGCGCCTTCGCATGCTCCATCTCCTCCAGCACCAGCATCCCCGCGCCCTCGCCGAGCGAGAGGCCCTTCCGGTTCGCGTCGAACGGCCTGCAAGGGTTCTCGTCCACAGCCCGGAGCGAGTTGAAGCCCGCGTAAGTCAACTGGCACATCGCGTCACTTCCGCCGGTTATGATAATGTCCGCGTCCCCGCGTCTTATCATGTCGGCCGCATAACCTACGGAGGTGGACGACGACGAGCAGGCCGTGACGACCGTCGAACGCGGGCCGCCAAAACCAAACTCTACCGCGATTAAATCCGTCGTATAATTTGTGGCGAAGGGCATCAGGAGGGACGGCCTCGGGTGGCCGCCGTTGTGGAGTTCGCGCCGGTATTTCTCGCCGGAGAGCATCCCGCCCGCTCCGCCTCCGAGTATCACCCCGGCCCGCTCACGGTCTATACTGCGAAGGTTCAGACCGCTGTCTTCTACTGCCTCGCGCGCGGCGATAAGCCCGAATATGTCGCAGCGCGACATACGGCGCAGCTCCTTCTTGCCGAAGTGCAGCCCCGCGTCGAGCCCCCTCACCTGCCCGCCAATATGCGTGCGGTAGGCAGAGGTATCGAACAGGTCGACCGGCCCGATCCCGCAACGGCCCGCAATAAGGCCTTCCCAGAACTCATTAACGGTCAGGCCGACCGCGTTGACGGAACCTGCGCCGACTACCGCGACCTTTCTCAAAGTACTCATCAAAACCGCCGTTCTCTTTGATTTTAAAAGAGATTTATTATATTTCCAAAACCGCTTTCGTGTCAAGGCAAATAAGCCGTGCCGCCGCCCGAAAGATAAGCCTAAAAACGGATTGCCGCATTGACTTTATTTGAAAAATATCCTAAAATCGCGAGACTTACCAATATTTCACCCATCAGCCAT
>DASXVI010000143.1:0-4215 GCA_036504315.1 Nitrospirota bacterium | reverse complement strand
GGAAGTTCTCCTTAGGTTACCTTGCCGAACGGGTCACGCGCTATCTTCCGGTAGGGTCCGTCCGTCTTGTATCAAAGACCCGGATTGGGAAAAAATTAATGGACATGCAAATACCGCTGAATCTTGGCGACTCGGACATATTCTACATAGGAAGGATGAAATGAAAATAAGCTATTATGTAGACATCGCGCGGCCGGACCATTGGTTTAAGAATATCTTCATGTTGCCGGGCATGGCTGCTGCGCTTGTAATAGAGCCCTCAACCAAGTCGTGGAGCGTTGTCACAGATCTACTTATCGGAGTGCTCTCCGTCTGCCTTATCGCTTCAAGTAATTATGTTTTGAACGAGTTGCTTGACGCAAAAACGGACCGGTTCCACCCCCTAAAGTGCGAGCGGCCACTTGCATGCGGTAAAATAGCGTCTTTCGCGGCGGTAGTTGAGTGGCTTATCCTGGCGGCGGCGGGCTTGGGTTTGGCATATATCATCTCATTTCCGTTTCTTTTCAGCGCATTGTCGTTATGGGTAATGGGGCTCATTTATAATTGCCCGCCCGTGAGGACGAAGGATAAGCCATATCTGGACGTGATAACCGAGGCGATAAATAACCCCATCCGAATGTTGCTGGGCTGGTATGCGGTAGGCGTGACCGCGTTCCCCCCTTCATCGCTGCTCTTGGCGTATTGGATGGTGGGCGCTTTTCTCATGACGGCCAAGAGGTTCGCGGAATATAGGCTGATAGGCGACCGCAATCAGGCGGGAAAATACCGGGCTTCGTTTAAGTACTATACAGAAGAGGCGCTGGCGACCTGCATGCTGGCATATGCGTCCGGTTTTATGTTTTTTATTGCGATATTGATAGCCAAGTATCATGTCGAACTGATAATAGCCTGTCCTTTCTTGATGGCTTACCTGGCTTATTATACAAAACTGACATACGCGGAAAACAGCATTGTACAGACGCCTGAGAAGCTTGTGAAAAACAGGCCGCTTGTTATTTATACCTTCTTGTTGACCGCGATCATGGTGGGGCTGTCACTGTGCAAAATCCCCTTGTTGAGTTATTGGCTGGGTATTGCAGACAAAGGGTGGTAATTTTTTGCGGCCTCCGACATCGGCAAGGTAGCAGCCTGGCTTGCTTCGGACGATGCCGACTACATTACGGGAACATCGATTTTTGTCGATGGCGGCATGTCGCTGTACCCGGGTTTCAGGACTGGAGGCTAATGAAAAAAAGGACCTACGGTTTCCCGTAAGTCCTTGATTTACATGGTGGGCGATGCTGGTTTCGAACCAGCGACCCCTGCCGTGTGAAGGCAGTGCTCTCCCGCTGAGCTAATCGCCCGAAATTTCTTATTAAATATCATATAACATCTTTAAAGTCAACAGTTTTTACTCATTCGGCCGGCTCCTTCCGAGGTTTATATAAAATATATAATAAAATATACTTGATTAGTATAAGACAGTTGGATATAATACTACTAAAGTAGTAGGTGATTGGTGGGGTGACTATTAGAAGAATGTCTAAGATAAGTACTTTGAAAGTTCGGATAGTCATTCCAATGAGCATTCATATTCGAGCATTAGTGTTGGATGAGCACTAAGCACTAAGATGTTGACCGTCAGGTCGGAAAGGCTGGTAGGAGTATGACGAAGGGATTTGCTTATCAGGAGATTGGCCGCAGGATCAGGGAGCTCAGGGGTAACAGCAGGCAGAAGGACTGGGCTACCAAGATTGGATGTGACCAGGGCTATATTTCTCAGGTTGAAAACGGCGTGACCAAGCCGTCTCTGGCCTTCCTCAAGGGTGTGGCCTCCATAACCAATGCGAGCATCGATTGGGTGCTTACGGGTAATGGCGACAGGTACGGCTGCAACAAGCCGGTGGATTTCGACGGCGAAGAGGCCAAGGATACCCTCGGCGTCCTCCAGGACAACCCGAAGCTCCTGATGGCAATCGACAGGCTGTTGCGCACGAGCGACAAGGGCTTCAAAGTGCTCGAGGCCTTGGGCGATATGGAGGAGAGCAGGTTTGAGGGCTTGGTCGGTTTCCTTGCCGGAAGCCGCGCCTAATCCTTCTTTTTAAGGACGAACCTGAGCAGGTCTACTAGGCCGCCCAGCATAGCCCCCTCGATGGTGAGGACGGCGAACAGGACAAATAATACGAGGCCCCCTTTTGCGGAAAACAAGAGGCGGGCCTCTTCTTTTGCCCCGACGACGACCGCAATCCCGGCGGCCATGAGTATGAAAAATATCCAGGCCGTGCCGAAGATCATCGCGAACCGGAACCAGCACCTCTTGCGGTAATACCAGGCGAAGCGGCCGTCGAAGAAGGGTTCAAAGGGCGACCTGCGCGTGCGGACCCAGTCTATCCCGGCCCCGACAAGCGCGCCCAACCAAACAAACCCGGCAAGTATCAGCAAGCTGATAAAGTATTCTGCCGGGCCTGCATTACCTTCGGACAGGACAGCAAGCCATCCGACGGCCATGCCCGGCAGGATAAAAATCCCGGCGGTCTTCTGCCAGAGTTTCAGACCATTTCTCATCGCAATCCTGTCTTAATTTACTCGTGTACTCTTAAAGCACCTGGAGCAGGGCGGCCTTCAGGTATTCGGTCTCCGGGGCCGCGAGCAGCACCGGGTGGTCCTTCGACTGCGAGCGTTCCTCAACCAGCCTGACCACTCGTCCGGCGGCGGCTGCGCTCGTGCGGAGCATCTCCCTGAACGACTCCCTGTCCATGTGGTGCGAACAGGAGCAGCTTATGAGCCAGCCTCCATGCGCGACGGCCTTCATCGCCTTTATGTTCAGGTCGCGGTAGCCCTTCAGCCCTTCGGCGAGCTTTGCCCTGCTCTTTATGAACGCTGGCGGGTCGGCGATTATCAGGTCGAACCTCTTGCCTTCGGAGACGGCGGCCTTAAGGTAATCGAAAACATCTTCTTTGAGGAACTCCACATTTGCAAGCCCGTTCAGCCCCGCGTTCCTCTTTGCGGTTTCAAGCGCATGGGCGGAAGCGTCTATGCCGAGCACGCTTGCGGCCCCGGCCTTTGCGGCGTACGACGCCCACGCGCCGGTGTGGCAGAAGAGGTCGAGCACGCTTGCACCCTCCGATATGCCGTCAAGCAGGCGGTAGTTGTCGGCCTGGTCGAGAAAGAAGCCGGTCTTCTGGCCCTCCAGAAGGTCCACTTCGAGTTTTAGTCCGGAAATCTCAACCTGGACCGGCCCGGAATACTCGCCCTTTATCACCGTCTTCTCAAGCGGCAGGCCTTCAAGCTCCCTCGAACGGGAGTCGTTCCGAAGCACGATGCCGTCGGGCGAATAGGCTTCCTCAAGAGATTCGAGTATCTGCGGCATCAGCCGCTCGATACCGGCCGTCAATGCCTCTATAACGAGCCAGCTGCCGTACCTGTCTACAACCAGTCCGGGCAACTGGTCGGACTCCGAAAATACCGCCCGGTATGTGGTCTGCCCGGGATAGAACTTCTCGCGCAGGGCCTTCGCGTCGAGTATCCTGCGGCGGATAGTGGCCGGCCCGAACTCCTCGTTGCCGCGCGTTAAAAGCCGGAACGCAATCAGGGTGTGCGGGTTAAGATAGCCGGTCCCGACAGGTTTGCCCATGTGGTCGGCAAGCAGCACAAGCTCGCCCGCTTCGATGCCGGTCAGCTTTCCTTCTATTTCGTTTGAGAAGGCCCACGGGTGTCCCCGCCTCAGGCGTCTGTCTTCCTTGTTTTTCAGCTTCAGAGTAATCATCAGTCCCCTTTAAATAAATCAGGGACGCCCTCGGGCGTCCCTGATGTCGGCTTGCTGTGCGCGGCCTTAGTCGCGTATCTCTACATATGTGCGCTTTCTTAGTTCCTGAACCCATTTTGCGAAGATGTCCTGGCCCTGTTTGGCGGTCAGCTCTTCCACTATCTGCGGCCTGGCCTCCTCAATCGTCTGCGCTTGTGCCTGGGCGTGTACCATTACCTTTATAAGCTGGTAGCCGTTGTCCACCGATATAGGCTCGCTGACCTCGCCCGTCTGCATCTTGAACGCGGCCTGCTCGATTACCGGAGAAAGCTCGCCCTTGCCGAATGTGCCGAGTACGCATTTCTTGGCCATGTCCGGGTCGCCGGTGCATTTTGCGGCCATCTCTTCGAACGGCGTACCGGCCTTTATCTGTACGAGCGAGTCATTCGCGGCTTTAAGCGCTTTAGTCATTCCGGCCTTCGGGTCGGTAT
>DASXVI010000142.1:0-4417 GCA_036504315.1 Nitrospirota bacterium | reverse complement strand
CTTCGTGAAAAACTTTATGTAGGCCTCGGCCTTGCCGGACTTTTTCGCCGTCAGCAGCGATATTATCTCGGGCGTGAAAAGCCAGCGCACCTGCATTCCGGGCCGCACCGAGGCGAGCTCGTCTGCCGTCAGCTTCTCGCTCCAGAACCTGTCGTCGAAGACTTCTCTCGCCTTGATATTTGCGACTGGGTTTCCTTTGCCGTCCACCACGACGAATTCAAAACCCTTAATCGCATAGTCCTTCGACCCCAAATCCACCGAGACTTCGCCCGCGCGGGAGTCCACAGACAGCACGCTTCCCAGCGCGTATCCGCGAAGCATCGGCCGGGCGCCGACAAATACCGTCAAACACATTAACGCAAGAAGCGCAAACTTAAGCTTCATGTTACTCGCAGTCCTCCATCGTAATCGCGACATCCGGGCATACCAGCGCGCACATCCCGCAGGCCACGCATCCCTCGCCTTGTATCTCCACCGTATAAAATCCAAAGCCGTTAAAGCCTTCGGCCTTGACGATAATACCCTTCGGGCACATGGTGGTGCATAAGTAGCAGCCCTTGCAGCGTTCCCTGTCGAGCACGGCCTTAACCATATAACTCTCCCTGTTTCACCATCTCCTCGGCGTGGGCCGAGGCCGCCTGAGACGCGCCGCCCAGCATACGGGCGACCTCGCCTATCCGGTCATCTTTTGTAAGCTTCCTGACGGAGACTTTAGTCCTGCCGCCGGAGACGGTCTTCTCGACCATATAATGCCACTCTGCGGCCGAGGCCACCTGCGGGAGGTGCGTTATGCACAGCACCTGCCGTCCCGCCGACGCCTCGCGCAGTTTCTTTCCAAGCGAGTTCGCGGTTACGCCGCCGACGCCCGAGTCCACCTCGTCGAATATCAATGTCGGCGCGCTGTCCGCACGCGACAGTATCACCTTCAGCGCGAGCATCACACGCGATAACTCGCCGCCGGACGCAATCTTCGTCAGCGGCTTCAGGGCTTCGCCGGGGTTTGCGCAGAACAGGAACTCAACCTTCTCGTATCCGCGCGGGCCGGGGCTTTCCTGCTTATCCAGCTTCGCCTCGAACCGCGCCTTTTCCATCCCTAAACCGGCAAGCTCTTTCTCTACCTTTCTGGAGAACGCCTTCGCGCCGGACTCCCGAAGCGGAGAGATACCCGCCGCTATTTTCTTCAACGCTGCATCGGCTAAGGCGGCCCCCTCTTCGAGCGCAGAAAGCTCCTCGCCCGCGTGTTCGATGTTTAAAAGCTCTTCCTCTATCTTCTCGCGGTACGCAAGCACGGCAGCGATATCCTCGCCGTATTTCTTGCGGAGCTTCGAAAGCGTGTCCAGCCGCCCTTCTATCTCGGACAAACGGTCCGGGTCTGCTTCGAGGGACTCCCCGAAATCCCGGAGGGCAAGGCAGGCCTCGCGCACCGATACCTCGGCGGATTCGAGCAGCTTTGCCTGTTCCTCCTGCGCGGGCACAAGGGACGCGACTTCGCGCGCGGACTTGCATGCGTCGCCTATCAGCGGGAGCACAGCGTTGTCCGCGTCCATCATGCTGTCGAGTACGCCGAAAGCGAGCGCCTTCAGTTTGTCCGCGTGGACGAGCTTCAGCCGCTCCTCTTTCAGCTCCGCCTCTTCGTCTACTTCCGGGGCGGCTGCGTCTATCTCGTTCTTCTGGAACAACAGCAGGTCGAGCCTCTGGGCGCGTTCGCGTTCGCGCGCCTTCAAGCCTTCGAGCTTCTTCTTTATCGATACCGTCTCGGCGTGCGCGTCCCGGCAGTTCTTTACCCTGTCCTCTATCTGGCAGTAGCAATCTAACAGGCCGATGTGGGTGTCCACCTTCAAAAGCGACTGGTGCTCGTGCTGGCCGTGTATATCCACCAGATAGTCCCCGATTTCCTGGAGCGTGGGGATATTGACGAGGGAGCCGTTCACGAACGCGCGGCTCCTGCCTGACGAAATCACGCGGCGCAGGATTAGCTCCGGGCCGTCGTCAAGTCCCAGTCCGGCGAGCGCGGATTTAAGCTCCGGTATGTCGGCTATATCGAATGCGCCTTCGACCGTCGCGTCCGCTCCGTCGCGCAGGACCTCAGCCCCGGCCTTCCCGCCGAGCAGCGCGGATATCGCGTCCACGAGGATGGATTTGCCCGCGCCGGTCTCGCCCGTCAACACGGAGAGTCCGGGCGACAGCGAAAGCTCCAGCCGGTCGATTATCGCAAAATCCTTGATTACAAGTTCTCTTAACACTTAATTTATCCTTAATTTATCTCGTCTCGTACCATGCCATCTTGACCGTGAAATCCCAGTTTGCGGCGCAACCCCCGCAGGTGTTCACCTGAATGTCCGGCGCGCGGAAATCGTTGTTCAGGAATATATCCGTCACCTCGCCTGCGTTGATATCGACCTCGGCCCTGAATGTCTTCCATGTCATGTTGCTGTCCCATGAGGACTCGTCCTTGCTCGGCATCCTGACAACCAGATGATATGTACCGGCCGGAATGTTCTTGCAGTACTTGGTCAGTATGTCCATGGTCCTGAACTGGTTCACAGGCACGGTCTCGCCCGCGAACGAGATATCGCTGGAAGGGATGCCCTGCCACCATATCCTGACGCCGCCGAAGAGGCGCACGAGCTTCACCGATACCTTTGCCGTCTCGCCCTCTTTCACGCTTACCGGCTCGGAATGGTCCTGATAGCCTTCGAGGGAAAGGTCTACGCGGTGTGCGCCCGGCCCCACATTCGGGACGGTGACAGGCGAGGCCCCGGCGCGTGTGCCGTCTATGGAAACCGTGGCCCCGGCAGGGTCGGTCTCGACCATTATGCCGCCCGGAGGGACCGGGAGCGTGCCCGCTATCGCGAGTATCAGGCGGTTCGAGAGGTCGTCCACCATATCGAAGAGCTCGTCCTCCTTCGCCTGCGCCTTCTCTGCGGAGCGGAGCGTGCCGGCCTTTACCTCGTACAGCCTGGTGTCTATCCTGAACTTGTTGCCGAAGACCACGAACTCGCCGACGAGCGCAAAGTCCGCGCCCAAATCCCCCGCAATCTTGAGGGCGTCGTCGGTGGGGATGGTCCCGCCCGTCAGCCGCACGGCCTTCAGCGCCGCGCTCACCCTCTGCGGGTCGATGACCGCAACGGACTTCGATTTCAGCAGGTTTGTCGCGAACATCGACGAGATGCCGGAGGAAAGCCCGTTCATCTGGGGCTGTCCGTTGTTCTTCAGCGGAAAGACCGCGACGGACGCGCCCTGGCAGAACCCCGCGCGCGGGAAGGTTAAAATGGCCGAGAGAAGGATAAAGACGAAGAGGGCTTTTTTTAACATTGTCACCCCGTGCCTGCTGGCTTAGGCGTTTACTGCTATTTGGAAAGGGCCATGAAGACGAAGCCGCCTCCAAAGAATATCAGGACGAGCCCGCACGCGGCGGTAATGCGGTAATATGCCTTCGACCCCATGAACCTCCTGCCCGACGATATCAGGACGGAGACGGAGGTATACCATACTATATCAGCCAATATATGGCCTGCAAAGAACGCGGCAACTCCGGCCGCGCCCATCTTGCCCGCGAGCGCAAGGTATCCGAGGCCGACCGTCGCCCACCACAACACCCAGTACGGGTTGGCTGCGCTCGTAAGCGCGCCGGAGAGCGCCCATCTGGCGGGCTGCACAACCAATGCCTGCCCGGCAAAAAATTCGGCGTCGGCAGTCCCGCCGCCCGGCTTCAGCACGGCCATCAGGCCCATCACGGCAAGGGTCGCTCCTCCTGCCAGCCCCAGGAACTTTATCGCGGAAGGCGAGGAGAGATAACTGCCAAGCCCCAGCACGACCGCAAAGAGCAGCAGGAGTTCGAGCAGTCCATGCCCTATGGCAATCATGGGGCCGGACAGCCATCCGCCCTTTATCGCCTGCCCGACCGTGAGGGTCAGGACGGGGCCGGGCATCAGCGCCCCGGTAAAGCCGATAACAAAAGAGGCTGCGAATATCGCGGACAGAGATTCCATCAGAGGCATTTTACTTCAAAAACGGGAGTTTGGCAAGAGGTAACAGCAATCAGGCGGAAGCGGCTTTGGTCTGGATCCGGGTGTTGCGCTCCAGCGCCGGGAGGCGGATGATGAACTTCGCGCCTTCGCCCGGTTCGCTTTCGACTTCTATCACGCCTTCCAGGTCGTTGATGATGCGGTTGACGACCGACAGGCCGAGGCCCGTGCCTTCCCAGTCGGTCTTTGTGGTATAAAACGGTATGAAAATCTTGTTTAAATCTTCCTTCTTGATACCCATGCCGGTGTCCCGGATTACTATCTCGACGAAATCCATCAGCTCGCTTCGCCCGAGGAGCGCGGCGTTCTTGCGCGGAGCGTTTACCTGCCGCATGGATATTTCAAGCTGACCTCCGCCGGGCATGGCCTGGACGGAGTTCATTATTATA
>DASXVI010000141.1:0-3043 GCA_036504315.1 Nitrospirota bacterium | reverse complement strand
CGAATATAAAGACAGGATTTGCCTGGCGGACGACTGGAGCTTCGACCCGGAGAACGGGAGGCAGAGGCTCCTGGACCATTTCGGAGTGGCCTCGCTCGACGGCTTCGGCATAGACGGCATGGACGCGGGCATCGCGGCTGCGGGCGCGGCGTTCGCCTACCTCGGCGAGACCCAGCCCGGCGCCCTGAAGAACATTACACGCGCGCGCTCATACAACCCTGCATCGTTCATGGTGCTGGACGAGTCCACCCGCAAGAACCTTGAAATTGTCGAGAGCGCATCCGGCAGGGAAGGGACGCTGCTCAACTGCCTTGACGAAACGATAACATCGATGGGGGCGCGGCGGCTGAAGTCGTGGCTCCTGCATCCGCTGTTGGGTGCGCCGGAGATAATCAAGAGGCACGAGGGGGTTGCCGAGTTCGCGGATAATTTCCCGCTGCGCGACCGGCTGCGCGAGAACCTCAAGGGCATCCACGACTTAGAGCGCCTGATGGCGCGGGTGTCCTCGGGCGTTGCGGGGCCGCGCGATTTGTCAGCCCTGCGTGCGTCCCTCGGCGCGATACCCATCATAAAGGAAACCATCGGCGCGGTTATATCTTCGATGCTCACGGAACTGAAGACGGACATTTCCGAGCATAAAGACATACGCGAGCTGATAGAGCTTGCGATGATCGACGACCCGCCCGCGACCTTGAAGGACGGCGGCGTGATGCGCACAGGGTATAACTTTGAGCTGGACGAGATACGCAGTTACAGCTTCGAGGGCAAGGGGCTTATCGCGCGAATTGAGGCCGAGGAGCGCGCGAACACCGGGATAGACTCGCTGAAGGTGAAGTTCAACCGCGTGTTCGGATATTATATTGAGGTTACAAAATCCAATATTACTCGCGTGCCGGACTACTTTATCCGCAAACAGACGACGGTCAACTCCGAGCGGTATATCACGCCGGAGCTGAAGGAATACGAAGAGAAAGTTCTGGGCGCGGAGGAGAAGATACTAGAGCTTGAAGGACAGCTTTTCTCCGAGCTGCGGGCAGAGGCCGCGAAGTATGCCTCTGAGATACAGCGTACCGCCGAGGCCCTTGCGGAACTTGATACGCTCGCGTCATTTGCCGAGGTCGCGGTATCACGCGGGTACAACCGGCCGGACATGGACGACAGCGGCGTGCTCGATATCAAGGACGGCCGCCATCCAGTAATAGAGGGGATTACGGGCCGCGACAGGTTCATCCCGAACGATTCCTGGCTGGACGGCGATGCAAGCCGCCTGCTTATTATCACCGGCCCGAACATGGCGGGCAAATCCACATTCATGCGGCAGGTCGCGCTCATAGTGCTGATGGCGCAGGTCGGCTCGTTCGTCCCCGCAAGCGCGGCGCGCATCGGCGTTGTGGACAGGATATTCACGAGGGTAGGGGCGTCCGACAACATCGCGCGCGGCCAGAGCACTTTCATGGTCGAGATGAACGAGACGGCTAACATCCTGAACAACGCTACTGCCGACAGCCTCATTATACTCGATGAAATCGGGCGCGGGACCTCCACATTCGACGGCCTGTCAATCGCGTGGGCCGTGGCAGAGTATATAAACGATACTGCAAAGATCGGCGCGAAGACCCTGTTTGCGACGCACTACCACGAGCTGACCGAGCTTGCGCGCGACTATGACGGGATAAAGAACTACAACATCGCTGTGCGGGAGTGGAAGGACGAGATTGTATTCCTGCGCAAGATAGTCGAGGGCGGGGCGGACAAGAGCTACGGCATCCAGGTTGCGCGGCTTGCGGGCCTGCCGAAGGAACTGCTTGAGCGGGCGAAGGAGATACTCGCCAACCTGGAGAAGAAGGAATACGACGAGTCCGGCAAGCCGACAATCGCGAAGCATTCCGCGCAGGACCCCGGCACCGTCCAGATGGACCTGTTCGCGATACGCAGGGAGTTTGTGCTTGCCGAAGAGCTTGCGGCGGTGGATGTGGTGAACATGACGCCGATGCAGGCGCTGGCGAAGTTGAGCGAGCTGGTGGAGAAGGCGGGGAAGCTGAAGGATTGAACTGCACACCCCCACCTGCGTCCTACCCCGTGCGAGGGGGAGGAAATAAGGTGAGAGATATTTTTTATGAAGAACATAATCGAGCGCGAAAAAGACTGCATCGCGAAGATGGTGCGGATATACTGCCGGGGCAACCATAACACGCACGGCGAGCTTTGCGATGGCTGCCGGGAGCTTGTGGACTACGCAATTGCGCGTGTCTCAAAATGCAGGTTCGGGGTGGAGAAAACCGTCTGCGCCCGGTGTCCGGTGCATTGCTACAAGCCGGACATGCGCGGGAGGATAAAGGCTGTGATGCGTTACGCCGGGCCGAAGATGCTTCTCAGGCATCCGGTGCTGGCGGTGCGGCATATTTGGGACGGCTTGAGAAAACCGAAGGCCGAAGTATAATTAAAATATACTTGTCTTCGGAGGTTAATATGGAACAGATGAACCCGATTGTATGGTTTGAGATACCTGCAAATGACATTGAAAGGGCCAAGAGGTTTTACGAAACCCTTCTTGGATTAGAGTTGTCCCTGAACGAAATGGGGCTGCTTAAGATGGCCTGGTTTCCGATGAAAGAAGGAGTCGCAGGCGCTACCGGTTCTTTGGTGCAAGCGGAGGGTTATATTCCGTCGCATTCCGGCACGGTGGTGTATTTCAGCGTGGATGACATCAACGGCACTCTGGACAAGGCAAACGCGAACGGCGGAAAGACCCTGCTGCCAAAGATGGATATCGGGGAATACGGCTTCATCGCGCATCTTGAGGACAGCGAAGGCAACCGCGTCGCCCTGCACTCGATGAAATAGAAAAGGCCGACAAGCCGTGGCGGGCGGCAATCAGCCTTCCCTCAGCCGCATCGCCACGGCCATGTTTCTGATATCGTCATCCGGCGTGCTCTTTGGCGTCTCCATCACCATCGGGACGGACTTCAGCTTCGGGTGGTTGAGTATCAGCCTGAAGCCGTCCTCGCCGATAAAGCCCTTTCCGATGTCCTCGTGCCTGTCC
>DASXVI010000140.1:0-2488 GCA_036504315.1 Nitrospirota bacterium | reverse complement strand
TTTTTGTACATGAGTGTAATAATAACATAAAAAAAGGAAATAGGCCTGAAATTAAGCCTATTTCCCTTTAAAAAGGGGCGTATGCAACGCCGAACTATTCGCTTTTTGGTTCTTCGGTCTTCGGGTTCAGTTCGCGGGCCGCCTCTTTTGCGGAGAGGCGTATCTTGCCCTGCTTGTCGACTTCGAGGACCTTTACCATTACGATATCGCCTTCCTTAAGCTCGTCGGATACGTTCTGCACCCTGTGCTCCGCAATCTGGGAGACATGCAAAAGCCCGTCGGTGCCCGGCAGTATCTCTACGAAGGCGCCGAAGTCCATTATCTTGCGGACCTTGCCCTTGTAGATCTTGCCGACTTCCGGCTCGGAGACGATGCCCTGGATGATGTCGATCGCGCGCTGCGCGGCGGCCCCATCCGAGGAGGCTATGTTTATCGCGCCGGTGTCCTCGATATCGATCTTGCAGCCGGTCTCCTCGACTATGCCGCGGATAACCTTGCCGCCGGAACCGATGACCTCGCGGATCTTATCCGGCTTGATGTAGATGGTGAATATCCTCGGCGCGTGCGGGGAAAGGCTCGCCCTTGACTCCGGGAGCGCCTTCAGCATCTCGCCCAGTATGTGCAGCCTGCCTTCTTTAGCCTGGTCGAGGGCTTCCTTCATCAGCGACTTGGATATACCCTTTATCTTGATGTCCATCTGGAGGGCGCAGACGCCGTCTTTGGTGCCGGTGACTTTGAAGTCCATGTCGCCCAAGTGGTCCTCAAGGCCCAGTATGTCGGAAAGGACGACGTACTTGTCGCCTTCCTTGATAAGGCCCATCGCGATGCCCGCGACCGGCGCCTTGATAGGCACGCCCGCGTCCATCAGCGAGAGGGTACCGCCGCAGACCGAAGCCATCGACGACGAGCCGTTAGACTCCGTGATGTCCGAGACTATGCGGATAGTGTACGGGAAGGCTTCCTTGGACGGGATTACCGTCCTGAGGGACTTCTCGGCCAGCGCCCCATGTCCTATCTCTCTCCTGCCCGGCCCGCGGAGGAACTTGGCCTCGCCGACGGAATAGGGCGGGAAATTGTAGTGGAGCATGAAGGTCTTGTTGGACACGCCTTCGAGCGAGTCTATCATCTGCGCGTCGTCGGAGGTGCCGAGCGTCGTGGTGACGAGCGCCTGGGTCTCACCCCTGGTGAAAAGCGCCGAACCGTGCGTCCTCGGGAGCAGGCTGGTATCGCAGGTAATCTGCCTTATCTGCCTGACATTCCTGCCGTCGGCCCTGACGCCCTTGTCCAGTACCATCTTCCTGACCATGTCCTTCTCGAGGTCGTGGAAGATAATTTTGACGTCGCGCGCCTTGACAATATCGTCCGCGGCAATCTCGGCGACGATGTCCTGCTGGAGCTTGTCGAGCGACTTCTGGCGTTCGGTCTTGTTCGGTATCTGGACAAGCTCGCCGATGCCGGCGGTCGCCTTCTGCTTCACAAGTTCGACAAGCTCTGCATCCATCTGTATCGGCTTTACTTCCCTCTTCGGGAGGCCGGACAGTTTGCGGAGCTCGTTCTGGAGCGCGCAGAGGTTCTTTATCTCGTTGTGCGCAAGTTCGAGCGCATCGAGCATAAGGTCCTCTGAAAGCTCCTTAGCCCAGGACTCGACCATCATGATGGCGTCTTCGGTGCCGGCGACGACTAAGTCGAGTACCGAATTCTCCATCTCCTTGAGGGACGGGTTGACGACGAACTGGCCGTCTATCCTGCCCACCCTGACGGCGCTGACCGGCCCGGAGAACGGGATGTCGGATATCGTCAGCGCGGCCGAGGAGCCTATGACCGCGAGCAGGTCGGACACGTTTTCATCGCCGAAAGAAAGCACGTTGGCGATTATCTGCGTTTCGCAGAGGAACCCTTCCGGGAACAGCGGCCTCATCGGCCTGTCAATCAGGCGAGAGACCAGCGTCTCCTTCTCGGTAAGCCTGCCCTCGCGCTTGAAGAAGCCGCCGGGTATCTTGCCTGCCGAGTAGGTCTTTTCCAGATAGTCGCAGGTCAGGGGGAAAAAGTCCTGGCCTTCCCTTTCGACTTTGGACGCGACGGCCGTCGCGAGTATCACAGTATCGCCGTAGGTGACGACGACTGCGCCGCTCGCCTGACGGGCTATCTTGCCTGTCTCGATCGAAAGGACCTTGCCCCTGACCGTTGTCTCAACTCTCTGAACCATGTTAGTTTTAGTCTCCGATGCTCTTTATTTTCTGAGTCCGAGCTTTTCGATGATCACCTTGTAGCGATCAACGCTCTTGTTCTTCAGGTAGTCAAGAAGCCTTCTACGGCGTCCGACCATCTTCAGAAGGCCGCGCCTGGAGTGGAAGTCTTTCTTGTGCGTCTTGAAGTGCTCGGTCAAATATTTGATCCGCTCGCTCAAAAGCGCGATCTGGACCTCCGGCGAGCCAGTATCGGACTCGTGAATTTTGTAAGATCCAATAACGCCCTGCTTCATGTCTTT